>JAIEMH010000204.1 GCA_019752245.1 Flavobacteriaceae bacterium | reverse complement strand
AGATTTGCTTTTTCTTCTTCAATCAGTATTGTAGCATCACTTTTATAACCATCAATTTTTTCAGATAATTTGCTTACAGAGTCTTTAAAGTTATCCTTTAAGTCACTTCCTTTATCTCTAATTTTTTTTCTTGTTTCTCTTCCTTTTGCTGGAGCGAAAAGTACACCTAGTATGGAACCAATAGCTACACCACTAATAATTCCTAATAATAAATTATTGTTTTTCATTTTTTTAATTTCTAATGTTAAACACTTTTTCCTTTTATCAATCGTAATAATATTGCAATTACAGCAATTACTAATAAGATGTGAATGATGTTACCTACGCTGTAAACAAAAAAGCCTAAAGCCCATAAGATAACTAGTATTACAGCTACTGTGTATAATAAATTTTGCATGATAGTATAGTTTTAAATGTTATTTTATTTTAAGTATAATAATGTCTTTTATTAATACAAAATTCCTTCAATTCTACCCTTTTTTTGTTACATGATATTTTTTTTTAATTATAAAATTTCCATGTTTAATCTTTTTTTCAAAAAAAAACTCTCAGTAAAGAGAGCTTGAATTTTATTATTTATTTTTACCATTACTACCTTTTATCAGTTGAGTTACTAGTTTTGATTTCAATTTCATCAGCATTTTTTATTTCTTTACTTTCTTCATCGGCATTTTGAATCGTTTTAGAAGTTAATGGGATTTCAACTTTTTGAACAATTTCAGCAAATTCTGATGGTTTAATAGGTGAAGCAAATTTAACGGCATAACATTTTGAAAATTCGGCGCCAAAATATAATATTACCGAAGAATAATAAACCCAAACCATTAAAATTACAAACGATCCAGCAGTGCCGTACATTGATGAAATATTGGCTTTTGTAATGTAATAAGAAATTAAAAATTTACCTGTCATAAATAAAATTGCTGTTGTAAACGATGCAACTCGTACTTGTTTCCAAGAGATTTTTGCATCAGGAAGAATTGCAAATATGGATCCAAACAACAACGTTATTACGATTGATGTAATTACAAAATTTGATATGTATATAACATAAACCCCAATTTTTGATAAAGAAGTAAATAGCTGATGGCTTACAAAATCTAAGATGGCAGAAAATCCTAAAGAAACTAATAATATAAAACCTAAACTGCCAATAACACCAAAAGACAATAAACGAGATTTAAGATACAACCAAAAACCCGATTTTAATTTAGGACGAATGCTCCAAATGGTGTTTATTGAATCTTGTATTTCGGCAAAAACAGATGTTGCGCCAATTATCAATGTGCAAACACCAATAATTCCTGCTAAATTACTCTTATCAGATATGCTTAGCCCTTTTATCATTGCTTGTAATTGACTTGCTGCATTGACTCCAATAAATTCTTTTGTTTGACCAAAAATAGCTCCTTCTACAGCTTCTCGGCTTAAAAAAAAGTCACATAAATATAGAATAACAAGTAATAATGGTGCCATTGAGAATACTGTTGTATAAGCAAGTGATGCACTCATCTTAAGTATTTTATGTTCCAAAAAACCTTGAAAGGTGTCTTTGATGACTTCTAAAAGTAGTTTTATTTTGAACATTTTTTTGAGTTTTTATGATATTGGAAGGTAAACTGTAAATAGTGAACCTTCATTAGGACTACCTTTTGCAAAAATATATCCTTTATGATTTTCAACAATTTTTTTGCAAATTGCTAATCCTATTCCTGTTCCATCATATTCGTTTTTATTGTGAAGTCGGTTAAAAAGGATGAAGATTTTATCGGCATATTCTTGCTCAAATCCAATTCCGTTGTCTTCAATTGTAATTTTATAATATTTGTCTTTGGTTTTTGGCAGCAAAGGTTCGTCTTGGGAAACTACAGTAGAACTATTAATTATAATCTTTGGATTCACCTCTGTTTTACTATACTTTAAAGAATTGCCAATTAAGTTAGTGAAAAGTTGCTGAATTTGAAAAGGTATAACTTTTAAATTAGGTAAATCACTATTCTCAATGGTAGCTTTTTTATCTTCTATGGTTTGTAAAAGTTCCTGTTTGGCATTATCTAATAGTTCATTTAAATTTGAAATTTCAAATATTTTTTCGGTTTTATTAGTTCTTGAAAATTGTAGTAAATCATCAATAAGTATTCGCATTCGGTTGGCCGAAGATTGAATTCGAGATAGATATTGTTGTCCAGATTCTGACAATTTATCATAATCTTTATCAATTAGTCTCGAAATAAAAGTTTCAATTTTTCTTAGAGGTTCTTGTAAATCGTGGCTAGCAATATAATTAAAAGCAGTTAATTCTTTATTATTAGCTTCCAATTCTCTGTTTCTTTCCTCCATAAACTTGTTTGCAAATACCTCCTCTGTTACATCAGTTGTTGTGCCGATATAGGTTTTGTGTCCTAATAAATTTTCTAGCATTCTGCCTAATGCTCTAAAATATCTAATCTCGCCATCTTTTCTTATTATTCTATAAGTAAATGCTGGAAGATTGTCGTTGTCGAACATTATTTTTGCCCGCTCTTTTACAGATTCTAAATCTTCAGGATGTATAAATTTGATAAACTCTTCTACGCCAGCATTAAATGATTTAGGCTCACAACCCAAAAGACGGTATTCATTGTCTGAATAGATATATTTATTAGTTTCTAAATTGAGTTGCCAACTACCGAATTTGCCAACTATTTCTGCCATACTATTGGCTTCATTTGCAACTAAAAGAGTATTATTTGCTTTTTTTAGCGCAATTAAATCGTTATTCATTTTTATAAAAGCAATTGTTATTAAAATCAATGTGACTAATAAGGTCAAATAGATAAATAACGGAGTGTAACTCATTGTATTTTCATAATCTTTTTGTCGGATGTGTAGAAGTGTTTTTTCGGTATCAATCATGTTTTCAACCTTAACCCTAATCGTGTCCATCACACCTCTTCCTTTTATTAGATTATTGTTAAGCTCAGAAACTTCATATTTTTCTTGTCGTATTAAATAAATAGATTTAGACAAATAGTTTTGTCTTTTGTTAATATAAAACAAAAGTTTTTTTAGGTTGCTTTGCTGCGTTCTACTGCTTTTAGTTAATCTTGTAATGTTATTAAAAGATTTTTTTATTAAGTTTTTAGAATTATAATAAGGTTTTAAAAATTCTTCATCTTTAGAAATAATATAGCCTCTTTGACCTGTTTCTGCATCTTTAATGTAGGATAAAAGTTTCTCCAATTCCATATTTACCTCGTAGCTGTTGGTAACCCAAACCGAAGATTTTTTTAGAACGGTAATGTGTTTAAAAGTAACACCTCCAATAAAAAATATTATGGCTATTGAAAGCACAAAAATTATTTTAAGAAATAATGGCGATTTATGAAGTTGAAATGCTTTCATTTTACATTCTCAATAAAAAATTATCTTTGTTTAAACCCGACGTATGATATTGCCAATTGATAGTAACTACATCTGAAAGTATTTTTTTCAAAGTGTTAAAATCGTTTGGTTTTTTTATGTATATATTGGCGCCATTAACAAATGTTTCCTCAATATGTTCTTCAGACGATGACGTTGAATAAATTGCAATAGCAATGTCATCAAATCTATTGTTTTGCTTGATTTCTAATAAACATTCAACACCATTTTTTCTTGGCATGTTTAAATCTAAAAACAATACATTTGGTAAAATAGAATCCACATCATTTAAATAATCCATTAATTCTACGCCGTCATTAAACGTGTTAACTTTTGTATTAATTTTTAATTCACTAAAAGCATCTGTAAAAAACAATCTATCGTCTTCATCGTCATCTGCAAGGGTAATATTGATAAAATCTGTAGTCATAAATTGATAGGTTTAGAGGTTGTTGTTTTTTGAAAGTTCTCTTCTTTTAATAATGATTCTTTGAAAAGCAGAAGGCGTAATTCCCGTAGTATTTTTAAATTGTGTACTTAAATGGGCAACACTTGAATAATTTAGTCGGTAAGCAATTTCAGTTAAACTCAATTGATTGTTAATAATCAATTGTTTTGCCAATTCTATTCGTTGAAGAATTATAAAATTCTCAATAGAGGTATAGGTCACATCCGAAAAAATATTGGAGATATAACCGTAACTATGATTTAATTTATCGGCTAAATATGCCGAACTTTTAACATTCAAAGGTTGATCACTATTGACCATTTCAATGATTGTGTCTTTTATTTTTTGAACCAAAACACTTTTCTGATTTTCAACAATATCAATTCCATATTCTTGAAAAGCAGCAGTAATTTTGCTTATTTTTTCTTCTGGAACATTCTCTAAAAAATCAAATTCACCAAAACCAATAATGTTAAATTTATAACCAAGTTCAGTCAGTTTTTCTTGAAGTATTTTTTTGGTAAGTAAATTGTAATCAAATTTTAAATATACTTTCATAGTTTAAAAATCTTTATTTGTGTAAAGCTATTACAAAAAAGAGGATAAAAATAGGTTACAACTTAAAATTACTGATATTTTACCTATTGAATCAATTCTGTATTCAATCTTTATGTGTTTTTTTCATCATATTACAAAGTTATCTTTTGGAAAATGAAAAGTGTTATATAATTTTTTAAGATTGTTATACTATTTTAATTTTTATTGATTGGATGTTTGTAATTTTGCACAACAACTACAATAAACAATGACAACACAACAATTAATTGAACAAATTCAGCTTAAAAAATCGTTTCTATGTATAGGTTTAGATGTCGATTTAACTAAAATTCCACAGCATTTATTAGAATTAGAAGATCCAATTTTCGAATTCAATAAAGCTATAATTGATGCTACTCACGATTTGTGCATTGGTTATAAACCAAATACCGCTTTTTACGAAGCTTACAGTATTAAAGGTTGGCAATCATTACAAAAAACCATCAATTATATCAACGAAAAATATCCTCAACTGTTCACAATTGCTGATGCTAAACGTGGCGATATCGGAAATACATCATCAATGTATGCCAAAGCTTTTTTTGAAGATTTAAATTTTGATAGTGTAACGGTTGCACCATACATGGGAAAAGATTCAGTTGAGCCATTTTTGGCTTTCCAAAACAAACATACCATTATGTTGGCATTAACGTCTAACGAAGGAGCATTTGATTTTCAAACTAAAAATATTGACGGAAAAGAATTATATAAAGTAGTTATTGAAACATCAAAAACTTGGAAAAACTCAGAAAATTTGATGTATGTAGTAGGAGCAACCAAAGCCGAATATTTTACAGAAATTAGAAAAATAATTCCAAATAGTTTTTTACTAGTTCCAGGAGTTGGTGCGCAAGGCGGAAGCTTAGAAGAAGTTTGTAAATATGGAATGAGTGATAATGTTGGACTTTTAATCAATTCCTCCAGAGCAATTATTTATGCATCAAAAGGAACTGATTTTGTAGAAAAAGCAAGAGAAGAAGCTTTCAAAATGCAACAAGAGATGGAAGTGATTTTGAATAATAAAGTTTCAAAATAAAACGTATTTGTTTAAAATGAAACAACTGAAAGATCAACTTGCCACTTTACACACATTTGAAACTACTCCAATAAGAATAATTTCATTAGTTCCATCACAAACAGAACTTTTATATGATTTAGGATTGGAAGAAAGTATCGTCGGAATCACAAAATTCTGCGTGCATCCATTTCATTTAAAAGCTACCAAAACCATTGTTGGCGGAACTAAAAAAGTAAATTTTGATAAAATTGCAGCATTACAACCCGACATAATTATTGCCAATAAAGAAGAAAATACTAAAGAAATTGTTGAAGAATTAGCTAAGATTTGTCC
Organism: Flavobacteriaceae bacterium; assembly: GCA_019752245.1. Taxonomy (GTDB): domain Bacteria; phylum Bacteroidota; class Bacteroidia; order Flavobacteriales; family Flavobacteriaceae; genus Flavobacterium. The sequence continues at coordinate 6,399 of JAIEMH010000204.1, read as the reverse complement.
AGTTTGGGTAACCGATATTATCACAATTGAAGACAATTTGCAAATGATTTCCGATTTTGGACAACTCTTCAATAAACGTACAGAAGCACAAAAAATTATAGATAAAATTAATTTTGCTTATGCCGATTTTATTGATTTTGTCAAAGACAAGCCAAGCAAAAAAGTAGCTTATTTTATTTGGGCAAATCCATACATGGTTGCAGGAAACAATACTTTTATAAATGAAATGTTGAAATTAAATAATTTCGAAAACATTTATCAAAATAGAGAAGAGCGTTATCCTGAAATTATTGAACAGAAAATGCGAATTCAAGGTGATCCCGATATTGTTTTTCTATCGTCTGAACCATTTCCTTTTTCTGATGATCATGCCTTTGAACTTGGACGTTATACACATCATGCTACAACAATTTTTGTTGATGGCGAAATGTTTTCATGGTATGGAAGCCGATTATTAAAAGCATTCGCTTATTTCAAAAATATGCACACACGATTTAACGATATCTAATTCACAAACAAACAATTGATTTCATATACAATATATAAAAACGAAAATTCTAAACAATGGGTCACTTTTGTTCATGGTGCAGGCGGTAGTGCTTCAATTTGGTTCAAACAAATACGCGAATTTCAAAAACATTTTAACTTATTGGTTTTAGATCTTCGTGGTCACGGAAAATCCAATGAGACAAATTCCAATAAATCATTTTTAAAAAAATACACTTTTAAATCAATTGCCGAAGATGTTGTTGAGGTCTTAGATTTTTTAAAAATAGAAAAATCTCATTTTATAGGAATTTCTCTAGGTACAATTGTAATAAGGCAATTAGCAGAAATGCATCCCAATAAAGTTGAGAGTATGATAATGGGCGGTGCTATTTTAAAAATGAACTTTCGATCTCAAATTTTAATGCGATTAGGTACTGTTTTTAAATACGTTTTACCTTATCTACTTCTTTATAGGCTTTTTGCTTTTGTAATAATGCCAAATAAAAACCATAAATCATCCAGGAATTTATTCATAAACGAAGCAAAGAAACTGTATCAAAAAGAATTCATTAGATGGTTTAAACTCACAGCAGAAATAAATCCCATTTTGAGATGGTTTCGTCAAAAAGAATTGAATATACCAACATTCTATATTATGGGTGATGAAGATTACATGTTTTTACCATCTGTTAGAAAGGTAGCAGAACGACACTGTTTGTCATCAAGATTGTGTGTAATTAAAAATTGCGGTCACGTAGTTAACGTAGACAAACATTTGGTTTTTAATCTTGAGTCGATTCAATTCATTAAATCAAATTAATTTTCGGAGTATAAAATTTCAAGAAAACTATTGATAGAACTACGCCAACAGAGGCCATGGCAACACCTATCAAAACAGGAGTATTATATCCAAATCCCATCGCTATAGGAATTCCTCCAAAAAAAGCACCAAGAGTGTTTCCAATATTAAAACTTGCTTGACCAGCAGCAGCAGCAAGTGTTTCAGAACCTTTAGCACTTGTAATCAACATCATTTGCACTGGCGAACCAATAGTAAAAGCAATTAAACCAGTTGTAAACGACATAACATAAGCCATCGATTCAATATGAGCTGTAAAGTAAACTACAATTAAACATATCACCATTGAACCAAAACTTAGTATGGCAGCTTTTGTTGGTGAAATTGAATCGGCAACTTTTCCGCCCAATAAATTTCCAAAAAACATTCCTAATCCAACCAATACCATAATAAATGGCACATTGTCAGGATTAATATGTGAAACATTAGTTACCATAGGAGCAATATAACTTATCCAAGCAAAAAGTCCACCAGTTCCAATTGAGATTATAGCAATTAGCAACCATGCATCAATTCGTTTAAAAAATGTGAGTTGCCCAAATAAATTTCCGTCTTCGTGCGCTTCAATTTTGGGTAACCAATAATAAATGGCTAAAAAAGTTACCAATCCCAATAGACTGATAAAAATATAGGTATAGCGCCAAGAATAATAATGTCCAATGTAAGTTCCAATTGGTACACCAGCCAAATTTGCAATGGTCATTCCAGTAAACATTATCGAAATTGCTTGCGCTTCTTTTCCTTTATCTGCCAATTTTGCGGCAACAACACTACCAACACCAAAAAAAGCTCCGTGAGGTAAACCCAACATAAATCGGGATATAATTAAGGTGTTAAAATCGGGTGCAATTGCAAATAATCCATTGAAAGCTACAAACAACAACATTAAAAACAGTAACACTTTTTTAGGCGGATATTTTCCTGTAAATAAAACCAAAATTGGTGCGCCAACTACAACTCCTATTGCATAAACGGCAATTAAAAATCCAGCTGTTGGTATATCTATACTTAAGTTATTTGCAATATCGGGTAAAATTCCCATCATTGTAAATTCGGTCATTCCTATGGCTAATCCACCAAAAGATAATGCAATAAGGCTTTTCTTTATCATAATGATTTTCAAAATTTTGATTTTAAATTTTTTTCAAAATTTGAAGATGCAAAAATACTATACATTTTATAATTGAAAGAATGAATTGAGAATAAGATTTCCCAATTTTTGTTAAAAAAATATGTCACACCTTTTGAGTGTGACATTTTTTTCTAACTAACCTAAACCAAACAAAATAATAAATCTTTCATTTACTACTTTGCAAATATCCGACGATTTTTTAAATCCTTATGTTAAGGAAGTGTTATGCTTATGTTATTGATTATTAAAATTTTATAGTTTTAAATCTGTTCTCTATATTTAATATCTTATTTTTTATCCTGCATTGCAAAAACTTGTTGTAATAGAGAAGAAGTTCTTGATTTTACATCGGTTCTAATGCTTTTCTCTTCAACAGCAATCATTTTAAAAACACCTTCCATTGCTTTGTTAGTAGTATAATCTGTCAAATCTGGATTTACTTTTTTAACCAACGGAATGGCATTGTATTTAGTAATAATATTTGCCCAAATTTTATCGGCGCCAACTTTTGCAAAAGAATTTTTAATTACAGGACTAAATTTACCATATAAAGCAGTTGAAGTCGAGCCTTTTAAGTAAGTTGTAGCAGCGCTTTCATTTCCCATCAAAATGTTTTTGGCATCAGTAAAACTCATTCCTTTTACAGCATCTACAAATATTGGAGTTGCAGTTTTTACAGCATCTTCAGCAGTTCTGTTAATAGCTCTTAAACCATCATCAGCAAGCGAACTTAATCCAATTTTTCGCAAAGCTTTATCTACTTTTTGCAGTTCTTCGGGCAATAAAATTTTAACCATTTCATTTTTGTAAAAACCATCCGTCGCTGTTAATTTAGAAACTTGCTTGTTGATTCCATTGTTCAAAGCTTCTTTTAAACCACTGGCAATATCAACATTTCCTTGATTCAAAATTCCAGGTAGCTGATTTCCTATTTGTTGCATTTCTGCACAACTTGAGAATGTTGTTCCAACTAATAAAAGTAAAAATATCTTTTTCATATTATTTTTTTATGATTTCTAATTCTTAAGCAAATATAATGCCTCAAACCTACAAAAGCTTTAAAAATAAGTTAATACTGATTTTCTGTTTTTTTAAATCATTTTAAAATCAGAGGAATATCTTTTTTACGTAGATAAAATGCTACGTTTTTTTTTAAATAATTTACGTGTAATTAAATCGGATAAAAATTATTATATTCGTAAATTGCGCACTTAAAATTGATTAAAAATTACAAATGGAACCACAAACTCCCTATATTCCTAAAAATAAAGTAAGAATTGTAACTGCAGCTTCACTTTTTGATGGACACGATGCTGCCATAAATATCATGAGAAGAATTATTCAGTCAACTGGTGTTGAGGTAATTCATCTTGGTCATGATAGAAGTGTTGAAGAAGTTGTAAATACTGCCATTCAAGAAGATGCCAATGCTATTGCAATGACATCTTATCAAGGTGGACACAATGAATATTTCAAATATATGTACGATTTGCTAAAAGAAAAAGGAGCAGGTCATATTAAGATTTTTGGTGGTGGTGGCGGAGTTATTTTACCATCAGAAATTTCAGAATTGCACGAATATGGAATAGAAAGAATTTATGCTCCAGATGATGGTCGTGCGATGGGATTGCAAGGAATGATAAACGATTTAGTGCAACGTTCCGATTATCCAATTGGTGATAAATTGACTGACGAATTAGCTCATATTGAAGATAAAAATCCAACTGCAATTGCAAGATTAATTTCGGCTGCAGAAAATTTTCCTGAAATAGCAAAAGCAGCATTTGATGAAATTCACAAGAAAAACGAAACCAATAAAATTCCGGTTCTAGGAATTACAGGAACTGGTGGCGCAGGAAAGTCATCCTTAGTTGATGAATTGGTTAGAAGATTTTTAATTGATTTTCCAGAAAAAACTATCGGATTAATTTCTGTCGATCCATCAAAACGTAAAACTGGTGGAGCACTTTTAGGTGATAGAATTCGTATGAATGCCATCAATAATTCTAGAGTTTACATGCGTTCGTTGGCAACACGTCAATCGAATTTGGCTTTGTCGAAATATGTAAACGAAGCGATTGAAGTTTTGAAAGCTGCAAAATACGATATTATCATTTTAGAAACTTCTGGAATTGGTCAAAGTGATACCGAAATTATGGATCATTCTGATGTTTCACTATATGTAATGACACCAGAATTCGGTGCTGCAACACAATTGGAAAAAATCGATATGTTGGATTTTGCCGATTTAGTAGCGCTTAATAAATTTGACAAACGTGGTGCTTTAGACGCAATCCGTGACGTTAAAAAACAATACCAACGCAATCATAATTTGTGGGATGAAAATGTCGATTCGATGCCAATTTTTGGAACAATCGCATCACAATTTAACGATCCAGGGATGAACACGCTCTACAAATCTATCATGGATAAAATTGTAGAAAAAACTGGAGCCGATTTAAAATCGACGTTCGAAATTACGCGTGAAATGAGCGAGAAAATTTTCGTAATTCCACCACATAGAACACGTTATTTATCTGAAATTGCAGAAAATAATAGAAAATACGACGAAACAGCACTTTCTCAAGTTGAAGTTGCACAAAAATTATACGGAATTTATAAAACCATTGAAACCGTTTTTGGAAGCAAACCAACGTTAACAAAAGCAGGAATTGAAGAAACAATTCTACAATCAAAAGATGAAAATAGAAACGAATTTTTAAATCTTTTGGTAAAAGAATTCGACCGTGTAAAAATGAATTTGGATCCATACAATTGGGAAGTGATTCTTACTTGGGATGAAAAAGTAGCCAAATATAAAAATCCGTTTTACAGTTTTAAAGTCCGTGATAAGGAAATTAAAATTGCTACACATACCGAAAGTTTATCACATTCTCAAATTCCGAAAATATCGTTACCAAAGTACCAAGCTTGGGGTGATATTTTAAAATGGAATTTACAAGAAAATGTTCCTGGAGAATTTCCATTTGCGTCAGGATTGTATCCATTTAAACGTGAAGGAGAAGATCCAAGCCGCATGTTTGCTGGTGAAGGTGGACCAGAACGTACCAACAAACGTTTCCATTATGTTTCTGCCGGATTACCTGCAAAACGTCTTTCAACAGCTTTTGACTCTGTAACTTTATATGGAAATGATCCACATATTCGTCCTGATATTTATGGAAAAATCGGTAATGCCGGAGTTTCAATATGTTGTTTGGATGATGCTAAAAAATTATATTCAGGTTTCGATTTGAGTCATCCGTTAACTTCGGTTTCGATGACAATTAATGGTCCAGCGCCAATGTTACTTGGGTTTTTCATGAATGCAGCAATCGATCAAAATTGTGAAAAATACATCGTTGAAAACAATCTTCAAGTTGAAGTTGAAGAGAAAATCAACGAAATCTATAAGAAAAAAGGAACTATCCGACCAAAATACCAAGGCGATTTGCCAGAAGGAAATAATGGCTTAGGTTTGATGCTTTTAGGAGTAACTGGAGATCAGGTTTTACCTCTAGAAGTTTATAATGATATCAAAATTAAAACTTTAGCGCAAGTTCGTGGAACGGTTCAAGCCGATATTTTAAAAGAAGATCAAGCACAAAACACTTGTATTTTCTCTACAGAATTTGCCCTACGATTGATGGGTGACGTTCAAGAATATTTCATCAAACAGAATGTTCGTAATTTTTATTCGGTTTCGATTTCGGGTTATCATATTGCCGAAGCTGGAGCAAATCCTATTACGCAATTGGCTTTCACGCTTTCTAATGGTTTCACTTACGTGGAATATTATTTAAGTCGAGGTATGAATATCAATGATTTCGGGCCTAATTTATCGTTCTTCTTCTCCAATGGAGTAGATCCAGAATATGCTGTAATTGGCCGTGTAGCGCGTAAAATTTGGGCGAAAGCC
>JAIEMH010000392.1 GCA_019752245.1 Flavobacteriaceae bacterium | reverse complement strand
TTTTCTGGAGGATAATAATTGGATATGATTAGGATTTCTTTCATTATTTTGAAAGCAAAATATCAATAATTCGCTCTGATGCTTTTCCGTCCCAAAGTTCAGGAATTCCAGCACTTCTCGCACCATTTTGAAGAAATTTTCCAAATAAATCCTCTAGATTTTCAATAGAAATTCCAACCAAATTATTGGTTCCAATTTCAATCGTTTCTGGTCTTTCAGTCGTTGTTCGCATAGTAAAACATGGAATTCCTAAAACCGTAGTTTCTTCAGAAATTCCACCCGAATCGGTAATCACAGCAAAACTGTTTTTTATTAAATACATAAAATTCAAGTAACCTTGCGGCTCCACAAATAAGATGTTTTTCAAGTTCAAATTTTGTTCTCCTAAAATAGCTTTTGTTCGCGGATGAATTGGAAAAATTATTTTTTTATCACCAACCATTCTGTCAATTCCTTCTAATAAATTAATCAACGATTGTTCTTCATCAACATTCGATGGTCTATGTAAAGTCAAAATGATATAATTTCCGTTTTCTAGACCATATTCGTTCCAAAAACTCGGAGCTGAAATTCGATTTAAGTTCTGATGTAACGTATCAATCATCACATTTCCAACAAAATGTACATTAGAATAATCAACACCATTTTTCAATAAATTTTCAGATGCAGATTTTGAAGTTGTAAAGAAATAATCCGTGATACTATCGGTTACGATTCGGTTGATTTCTTCAGGCATGGTCATATCTCCTGATCGAATTCCGGCTTCAACGTGAGTTACTTTTATATTCATTTTCTTAGCTACAATAGCACAAGCCATTGTCGAATTAACATCGCCAACAACCAAAACCATATCGCATTGATTTTCAAGTAATTCTTTTTCAAAAGCAACCATAATTGCACCTGTTTGCTCGGCTTGCGAACCGCTTTTTACTTCCAAATTAGCATTTGGGTGCGGAATATTCAACTCCTCAAAAAAAGTGTCACTCAAATTTTTATCATAATGTTGACCTGTGTGAACTAATCTATAAGAAATAGTTTTTCCTTCAGATTGCTGTTTTTCAATCGCTTTTATAATGGGTGCGATTTTTATAAAATTAGGTCTTGCGCCTGCGATTATGGTTATTTTCATATTGTTATTTCATCAACGAAACAAACTGTTTCAATTTTCCGCTTTTGTTGCGTTGTAATTTTTCTTTTCTTGTAAATGTAAATGTCAAGCCACTTTCTAAATAAGTTGTAATTGCTTTTTCAATAGTGAGAATTTGACTTCCGGTTAAGGCATTTTCACTTACATATTCCACTTCAAAAGTATCGATTTTTGTTTGTTTAATTACAAATTCTTTTACATTTCCGTCGTCTTCAATAATGCTTTTGGTTACGTAGTAAAAGGTTAATCCTGGTGCTTTTTTTCCGCTTGGAAGAATGGCAATATCGTTGGTTCGTCCAATTAATTTTTTCAGAATTGGTTTTTTGAAGGTGCTTTTTTCATCAAGAATTCCAACATCGCCAATATCATATCTTATAAATGGATGCGCTTTATTATACAACGACGTAATCACAATTCGACCTTCTTTTCCGTTGGGTAAAACATTGTTTTGTTCATCTAATATTTCTACAAATAAGGTTTCCGAATTGACTTGCCATTCATCATTTGGATTTTGAAAAGCGATTAAATCCAGTTCGGAAGCACCGTATTCGTTGATAATTGGAACTCCAAATTGTTTTTCCATCAAAACTTTATCTTCTTCAAATAACATTTCTGAAGTTACAACACAACATTTCAACGTTGGACAAACCGAAGTTAAAACAATGTTTTTCTTTTGAAGAAATTTTGCAAACAAAACGATAGAAGAAGTATAACCATTTATGTAATCGAATTTTTTATCTTGAAATTTCATCAGTACTTTTTCAAGAATTTCATCTGATAAATCAAAAATTGTGAAGCGATAACTGTTCTTCAAAAGGTCTTTTAATCGTTCTTTCTTGTTTCCAATAAAATCTAGAGGAATTCCATAAAACCGTGCTTGTTTAGACGAATTGAAATCAATGTTAAACCATCCAAATCGATTGATAATATTTGCCCAAGTCAAGGCATGACAAAACTTATCTTTTGCAAAAACAAATGGATCACCACTTGAACCCGAAGTTTTGTTTACATAAACATTTTTTAAAGTAAAATCTTTAGAAAGTCTTTCAGATAAAGGTTTTTGAAATTCTTTTTTAGTCATTATCGGAAGTTCATTCCAATTTTGAATCTCAGATTTTCTAATAAATTCTTGATAGGATTTATTGTTTTTTAAATGATATTCAACAATTTCTTTTCGTTTTAGATCGATATAATTTTCATAATCAGCATCAGAAGTGGAATGAATTTTTTCAAATTCGGCCGTTGCTTCCTTCATTAGAAAACCATTTAGCTTGAGCGATAAATTGAAAAGATGGAACACAAAAAATCTATTTTGTTCAAAAATACTAAAAACAAAAACTTTTCTGTCGATTAGCTGTAAATTCTTTTGAAAACAAACTATTTTTGCACGACAATTTACCCTGAGCTTGTCGAAGGGCTAACAACACACAAAATGACAATTTTACTACTTGGTTCTGGAGGACGTGAACACGCTTTAGCATGGAAAATGTTACAATCTAACAAATGTTCTAAACTTTTTGTAGCTCCAGGAAACGCTGGAACATCTCAAATTGCTACGAATGTTGCTCTAAATATTTTAGATTTTGAAGCCATCAAAGCATTTTCACTTCAAGAAAAAGTGGATATGGTTGTTGTTGGACCAGAAGATCCATTGGTTCACGGAATTTATGATTTCTTCAAAAATGATGCCGACTTAAATTATATTCCTGTAATTGGTCCTTCAAAAGTTGGAGCTCAATTGGAAGGAAGTAAAGAATTTGCTAAAGAATTTCTTATCAAACATAAAATTCCAACGGCAGCTTACGATAGTTTTACAAAAGAAACTGTAGAAAAAGGATGTCAGTTTTTAGAAACTTTACAACCGCCATACGTTTTAAAAGCGGATGGTTTGGCTGCTGGAAAAGGTGTTTTAATCATTCAGGATTTAGAAGAAGCTAAATCGGAATTAAGAAATATGTTGGTTCATGAAAAATTTGGATCAGCAAGTGCAAAAGTGGTGATTGAGGAATTTCTTGACGGAATTGAATTAAGTTGTTTTGTTTTAACGGACGGAAAAAATTATAAAATTCTTCCAACGGCGAAAGATTACAAACGAATTGGCGAAGGCGATACTGGTTTGAATACTGGCGGAATGGGAGCGGTTTCTCCGGTTCCATTTGCAGATGCAGTTTTGTTAGAAAAAATTGAAACTCGAATTGTAAAACCAACAATTGCTGGATTGCAAAGCGACGGAATTGAATATAAAGGTTTTGTTTTCATCGGATTAATTAATGTCAAAGGCGAACCAATTGTTATAGAATACAACGTAAGAATGGGCGATCCAGAAACAGAAGTTGTAATTCCGAGATTGAAATCAGATTTAGTAGAACTTTTTCAAGCAGTTGGAAATCAAACATTGAACGAAGTTTCATTAGAAATAGACGAAAGAAGTGCTACAACAATTATGGTAGTTTCTGGCGGATATCCTGAAGACTACGGAAAAGGATTTGAAATTACAGGATTAGAAAACATTGAAGATTCTATTGCTTTTCATGCCGGAACTGCATTAAAAGAAGGAAAAGTTATAACAAATGGTGGTCGAGTTATTGCAGTTACATCATTTGGCGAAAGCTTTCAAGAAGCCATAAAAAAATCTTATCAAAACATAGAAAAACTAAATTTTGATAAGATGTATTTTAGAAAAGATATCGGTTTCGACTTATTTTAAGAACGAATGTGCCGTTGTATCTTGGTTTTCTTCGTTGTTGTCTTGGTGTATTTGCAATTGCTTGCACCAGTAAACAATATAATAGGCACAAATAGCCATTAATGTCCAGCTAACAATGTTTGCTAACCACCAATTATCTAACTCTAATGCACGTAACCAATCAAGTGGTTTAAAAAGAAAATCAACAAAAAGTGATTGTATTGCTTCAAAAAATGCTTTCATCTTTAAATAGATATTATATTTACATCCACAAAAGTATAAAATATCCGCATGATAACAAGTGTTTTTAAAAAATCTACACCAATTAATTATTCTTTTATTGGATTATTAATGATTTTATTCTTTTTTGTATACCAATTTCAGGATACAAAATGGACAAATTCTCTTGTTGAAATAGGTAAAAAGATAGGATTACTTGCGGTAATTTTCGCATCATTATTTATTTCTAATTTTATTGTAAAGAAAAACGCATTGACCAAGGATAGTGCTTATACACTGTTTTTCTATTTTTTATTCATGCTTTTTTTCCCAAATATCTTAAACAATTACAACTTGGTTTTGGCTAATTTTTTCATCTTATTATCGATGCGAAGATTGGTTTCGTTGCAAACATTAAAAGCACCAAAAGAAAAAATATTTGATGCAGCACTATGGATTTTTGTAGCAAGTTTATTTCATTTTTGGGCAATTATCTTCATTTTATTGGTTTACATATCTATAATTTTCCATGTTTCTAGAGATTATAGAAATTGGTTAATTCCTTTTGTAGCTCTTTTTGTAACGGTTATTATTTTTGTTTTTTATTCTTTATTGATTGATAAGTCGGCAATTAATACTTATTTACAATCGGAAGTGATGAACTATAGAGTAGATTATTTTACTAATAAATATCAAAATATTGCGCTCTCTATTTATGCCGTTTTTGCAGTATTTTTTATATTTCCGTCTATTTTTTCTTTAACAAACAAGCCATTAAATTTACAAGCATCCTACAAAAAAGTGCTTTTTGCTGCATTGTTTGGCATTGTGATTTTTATAATTTCGAATAATAAAAGTAACGAAGTTTTAATTTTCACTTTTCTACCAATGTCAATAATGGCAACCAATACCATAGAATATTTGCAGAATAAAATTCAACAAGAAATTATTCTAGCTGTTTCTATTCTTTGCGGATTGTTTTGCTTTTTTTCGCAGTTATAATTTACTTCCGTAGGCTAAATCTCCAGCATCGCCAAGACCAGGAATAATGTAGTTTTTCTCGTTCAATTTTTCGTCAAGTGCGGCTACCCATAAGTGACAATTGTTAGGTAAATTTTCTTCTAAATAGGCAATTCCTTCTGGTGCAGCAATTACAACTGCAATGTGGATCTCTTTGGGTTTTTGTTCTAAATGTAATTTTTTTAAAACAGCGACAATAGATTGACCAGTTGCCAACATTGGATCAATTAGAATTAAATTTTTGTCTTCAAATGATGGTGCGGCTTGATATTCTACTAGAATTTCAAAATAATCATCGTCGTTTGGGTGGTTTCGATATGCTGACACAAATCCGTTTTCAGCATTATCAAAAATATTCATAAAGCCTGTATGCAAAGCCAATCCTGCGCGAAGAATGGAGCACAAAACCACATTATCTGCAATAGTTGTAGTATGTTTAATTCCAAGTGGCGTTTGTACATCAATAGCTTTATATTCTAAGGTTTTACTTAATTCATAAGCCATAATTTCTCCAATGCGCTCGATATTTTTTCTAAAACGCATGCTGTCTTTTTGAATAGTAACATCGCGAATTTGAGCCAAAAAATGATTTAGAATACTGTTGTTTTCAGAAATATAGTGGATTTGCATTTTTTTTGTTGATTTTGAATTAGTAGTACCTAGTTTAAACCTTTAAACTTTTTTAAACCTTTAAACTATTTTCAAAAGTATAAAAACTATCTTTGCAAATAAAATTAATCATTATGTTTTCAAAATTTGCTTATTCTATATTTGAACAAAGTATCAAGGATTATCATGTTAATGATAATGTAAATCAACCTATTGCAAATCCGTATCCAAAGGAAAAAATAGAACATTTATTGTATTTCAAAAATTGGATTGACACCGTTCAATGGCATTATGAAGACATTATTCGTGATCCAAATATTGATCCTGTTGCAGCTTTAACTTTGAAAAGAAAAATTGACGCTTCCAATCAAGAACGTACCGATATGGTAGAATATATTGATAGTTATTTTCTTCAAAAATATGCTTCTGTTGAAGTAAAATCATCTGCAAAAATCAATTCGGAATCTCCAGCTTGGACTATTGATAGATTGTCAATTTTGGCATTAAAAATTTATCACATGAACGAAGAAGCAACTCGTGCAGAAGCTTCGCAAGAACATAGAGATAAATGTCAAGAAAAATTGAACGTACTTTTGGAACAAAGAACCGATTTGTCAACAGCAATCGACGATTTATTGACTGATATTGAAAATGGAGATAAATTCATGAAAGTGTACAAACAAATGAAAATGTACAATGACGATGATTTGAATCCTGTTTTGTATCAAAATAAAAAATAATTTCCGACAAACTTTGTCACACCAAATCAAACATATAGCTGTCATTCGACTCTCTGCAATGGGAGATGTCGCAATGACAGTTCCTGTTATTAGAGCTTTTGTTGAGCAGCATAACGATGTAAAAATCACCATAGTTTCAAGACCGTTTTTTAAACCTTTTTTTGACGGAATTCCCAATCTTACTTTCTTTGAAATAGATTTAAAAAAGCGTCACAAAGGTTTTCTAGGTTTGTTGCGATTGTATGCCGATTTGAAGCAATTAAATATTGATGCTATTGCTGATTTACACAATGTTTTGCGTTCTAAAGTCATCCGAACATTATTTGCCTTAGGTGGAAAAAAAGTAGCTTTTACAGACAAAGGAAGAAACGAGAAAAAAGCATTGACGCAAGCCAAAAATAAAGTTTTTAAACCATTAAAATCAATGTTTGAAAGACATGTTGATACATTTAACAAACTTGGTTTTTCTATTAATTTATCCTCACCAAATTTTCCTAAAAAAGCGATTTTATCTGATGAAATTGTAACTATTTCTGGCGAAAAAGAAAACTTTAGTTGGATTGGAATTGCGCCATTCGCACAATACGAATCGAAAGTGTATCCGCAAGATTTAATGCAAAAAGTGATTGAGGAATTGGCATCGAATAACAACAATAAAATCTTTCTTTTTGGTGGAGGAAATAAGGAAATCGAAATCTTAAATTCGTTTGCTGCAACTAAAAATAATGTAATTGTTGTTGCTGGAAAATTAAATCTAGAACAAGAATTAAAACTAATTTCCAACCTAAATATAATGCTTTCTATGGATTCTGGAAATGCTCATATTGCAGCGATGTTAGGCATTAATGTTGTTTCACTTTGGGGTGCAACGCATCCGTTTGCTGGATTTTCTCCGTTTAATCAACCTTTAGAAAATTGTTTAACTTCAGATAGAAATCAATATCCGTTATTGCCAACTTCGGTTTATGGGAATAAAAAAGTGGATGGTTATGAAGATGTTATGCGAAGTATTTCTGCGGAAAGTGTTTTGGAGAAGATCGATGCTATTTTAGAATAATTTTTCACACGAATTTTTGACGGTAAGTTATTTCACGAATTATATTTTTGAAATTTTAATTCTTGGAATTCGTGTCAATTTTTACTCAAAATTTAGTCCATAATTTTTACTAAATCATTTTTCACGCCACTATATAATTCGAAAAATTCTACAGGATTCTTTGAAATTATTTTTGAAATTATTCTTCTATCGTGGCTTAAACTATAAAATTTTCCTTGTATGTCGATAGCTATGTAATTGCCATCTTCCATATCAAGAATTGTGTAATATAATTTACCATTCAGTTCAATTTCAAAAGTATTATCTAAATCCAAAAGATTTAATTTTTCAGCATCAACTTTTTCAAGAATTTTAAGTACAATTTCTTTTTCAGGATTTTCAATTGATAATATTTCAATTGATAATTTTTCAATTTTTAGATTGTTGATATTAAAGTTTTTATGAAATTTTTTAGGGTTGTCAATTTCTATATTTGTGAGAGCGTTGTTTAAATAATTAAGTTTTATAGGAATATAAGTTTTCAAATTATTATTGAAAACATAAACACCATTTAAGTTGAAATGTATGTTATAATTCTTTTTTAATTCTTCGAAGTCTTTTGGTTTATATCCTTTTGTTAGATGTATTCCTTCAGGTTTAGTCGTAAAATTAATTCCATAAAGTTTAGATATTTTAAGAACTTTCTTAAATTCAGGAAAATCATTTATTAACATTTCAGAAACATTATTTTCAAATTGTTCTATATGTTTCTTTTTTGTCTCGAAATCGAAAATATTCATATTCACAAATATATCTGATTATCTCGACAAATCTCCAAAATATAACTCTTTAAATTAGAAATAGTTGCTTGATAATTTGGTGCTTCATAGCCAAAACGTTCGTGTTCTAATTGTTCTTTCTCGATGGCGTTGCAACCTTTTATGACTTCCTTAATCATATCTAGTAGGATTAATTCTTTGTTTTTGTTTTTCTCAAATTTAAAATCCACCAACTCGTCTTCCAACTTTTCACAATAATCTAAAAGCTCAAGAACTTCTGGTTCTTCCAAAAGATCTTGAGCTTTTTTAAATATTTCGAGTTTGTTTCGCATTTTAAGTTTCTAAAATATTTTTAGCCACTGATTCACAGATTTCAAATCATTTAAAAATCTGTGAATCAGTGGCTAAATTTCACAGATTGATAAACACAATCTACATAACTGAATACTGAAAACTGAACACTGCCAACTAGTTACACATCATCATAATCAACAACAATTTCACTAGATGTTGGATGCGCTTGACAAGTCAAAATCAATCCGCTTGCAACTTCTTTATCGGTAAGAATAGAGTTCTTTTTCATTTCTGCAGTTCCTGATTTTACTCTTGCTAAACAGCTGCTGCAAATTCCACCTTGACAGGAATATGGTGCGTCAAGTCCTTGTTTTAATGCAGCTTCAAGTACAGTTTGCTTTTGTGACATTTCGAAAGTTGCTTCGTCACCATCAACTAAAACCGTAATTTTGGTATGGCCATCATGAGATGCAGCAGCCGTATTTTCTACAGAAGAAGTAGAGAAAAGTTCGAATTTTATATTTTTTTCAGCAACATTATGCTCTTTTAAAACAGTAGAAACTAAATTAATCATTTCTTCTGGACCGCACAAATAGAACTTAGAAAATTCTTTTTCTTTGTGTTTGTTGTTCAGTACAAAATTCACATTGGCTTTGTCAATTCTACCAAAAAGTTCGTTTTCAACTTTAGTTTGACTGTACACAAAATGAGGAAAAAAGCGTCCTACATATTGTTGTTGTAAATCGTGTAATTCTTGATGAAAGATAGTTTCTTCGGGTGTTTTGTTTCCGTAAACTAAAACAAAGGTGCTGTCTTTTTCATTTTTTAAAACTGATTTTAAAATTGACATTACTGGTGTAATTCCGCTTCCAGCAACAAATGCAGCATAATTTTTTAGTTTGTCAACTTGAGGTTCAAATGTAAATTTACCTTCAGGTTGACCTACTTCTATAATATCACCAACTTTCAAATTTTCGTTAGCAAATTTGGAGAAATTACCATTTTTAACCGACTTAATAGCTATGCGCAATTCACCACTATCTGGCGAAGAACAAATAGAATAAGCACGACGAATTTCTTGTCCGTCAAGCGTAAGTTTTAAGTTAATATATTGGCCTGCAATAAATTGATAAGCCGATTGTAATTCGCTAGGAACATTAAAAACTACAGAAACCGCATTTGGAGTTTCGCGTTTTACTTCTTTGATTTGTAATTTATAAAAAGATGACATCGTGATATTTTTTTACAAAGGTAAGAAATAGCAAGGATTTTCAAATTATTGAAACTTTTAAATTATTTGTAACATTTTAATACATTTATGAACTAATTGATAAACAAAAAAACAACAAGTAATGTTCAAACATTTTATTAACCTCGAATGGAAATCGTTTCTTCGATCAGCTTCTTTTGGAACCAATTTGGCGCTAAAAATATTTATGATTCTTGGAGCGCTTTATTTTATTGCAGTTTTTCTACTTTTAGGTTTCGGGATTTATCCAATTCTTGAAGATATGGGATTGCCTCCTTTTCCTACGGTAAACAAATTTTTAATTTACTATTTTGTATTTGATCTTGTAATTAGGTACTTTTTACAGAAAATGCCAGTAATGAATATTAGACCTTTGTTGACTTTGCCGATAAAGCGAAATACGATTGTTCATTTTACACTTGGCAAAACAGCTTTGTCATTTTTTAATTGGGCACATGCTTTTTTCTTTATTCCGTTTTCTATAACACTTGTAGTTAATGGCTTTTCTTTTGTACACATTCTTTTGTGGCATTTGGCAATTGTAGCTTTGTTTTATTCTAACAATTTTATAAATGTTCTCATCAACAATAAAGACAGTGTTTTTTATGCGGTTTTAGCAATTGTTGCTGGTTGTGGTGCGGCTCAATATTATCAGATTTTTGATGTAACTGATTATACTTCACTATTTTTTAATGGTTTGTATTCCACTAGTTATTTGTTTTTAATCCCAATAATCGTTGTTGTTGGGTTGTATTATTTGGCTTTCAATTATTTTAAAAGTAATTTAAATCTCGATGAAGGGTTGGCTGCAAAAAGCGATATCGCCAAAACAGAAAATTTTACTTGGTTGAACCAATTTGGAACTTTAGGAACATTCCTGAAAAACGATATCCGATTATTGAAAAGAAACAAAAGATCTAAAACTACCGTTATTATGAGTTTTGTTTTTCTTTTTTACGGATTTTTATTTTTTACCAATTCAATTGAAGCATATCAGAGTCCGATGATGCAAATCTTTGCAGGAATTTTCGTTTCAGGCGGATTTCTTTTCACCTTCGGACAATTTGTACCAAGTTGGGACAGCGCATATTATCAGTTAATGATGAGTCAAAACATTCAATACAAAGAATACATCAGTTCTAAATGGTGGTTGATGGTTATTGGAACAGTACTTTCTACAATTTTAGCATCATTTTATTTATATTTTGGAGTGCATACATATTTATTAATTGTGGTTGGAGCCATTTTTAATATTGGTGTAAACTCACACATAGTAATGCTTGGAGGCGCATTTGTTAAAACTCCAATTGACTTGTCTACAGGAAAAGGAGCTTTTGGCGACAAGCAAGCATTTAATATAAAAACGATGTTAATTGCTATACCAAAACTACTTTTACCAATGGGTATATATGCTTTAGGATATTATGTTTTTTCACCAAACATTGGATTATTATTTGTTGCCTTAGCTGGAATTATCGGATTTGCTTTTAGAAATTATGTTTTTAATCAAATTGAAAAAATCTATAAATCAGAAAAATACGCAACCATAGCCGCTTACAAACAAAAGAATTAATATTAGATATAAATATTCATTTCACAACAATACAATAAACAGAAATATGATACAAGTAAACAATCTTTCAAAAACATATACCAACGGAGTTAAAGTATTAAACATAACCAATCTTGATATTC
This sequence comes from Flavobacteriaceae bacterium, assembly GCA_019752245.1. GTDB lineage: Bacteria > Bacteroidota > Bacteroidia > Flavobacteriales > Flavobacteriaceae > Flavobacterium. The sequence continues at coordinate 883 of JAIEMH010000392.1, read as the reverse complement.
CTAAAGGACAAAGCTTTGGATTAGTAGGAAATAACGGAGCAGGAAAAACCACTTTTTTCAGTTTGTTATTAGACTTAATTCAACCAAGTTCAGGATATATTAAAAATAATACTATTCAAGTAAATACAAGTGAAGCTTGGAAACCTTTTACAGCAGCATTTATTGACGAAAGTTTCCTTATCGGATATTTAACAGCCGAAGAATACTTCTATTTTATTGGTGATTTGCGTAATCAGAATAAAGCCGATGTTGATGCACTTTTAGCAAAACATGAAGAATTTTTTAACGGAGAAATTCTAAAAAGTAAAAAGTACTTACGTGATTTGTCTAAAGGAAATATGAAAAAAGTTGGAATCATTGCCACTTTAATCGGAAATCCAGAAGTTGTAATTCTTGACGAACCATTTGCCAATTTAGATCCAACAACAGTAAACCGATTGAAAAAAATTATCAAAGAATTGTCTGATAATCCTGAAGTTACCGTTTTGGTTTCGTCACATGATTTGGTTCACACAGTTGAAGTTTGCAATAGAATTGTAGCTTTAAACAAAGGCGAGATTGTAAAAGACATTGAAACATCACCAGAAACATTGAAAGAATTAGAAGCGTTTTTTGCAGTATAAATTTAATTTAAAAGTTATAAAATCCGTAAAACACAATTTTGTTTTGCGGATTTCTTTTTTAAAAAAAGCATTATTTTTAGTGATTTTATAGAGACTAGAAAAAGTATTTCTTAAAATTATTTGAATGTTTTCACAAATTAACTATTTAATTTTTGAGAACAACAAACAACTTTTTTTTAGTCTTAAAATTGATAAAATTTCAATGATAATTTGCATAGATTTTCAAACTAAAACTTCCTCCCATGACATTCATAAAAATG
>JAIEMH010000400.1 GCA_019752245.1 Flavobacteriaceae bacterium | reverse complement strand
AATTTAAAAAATAAATACCGCTTGCAAACTGAAAATCAAAGGTATAGCGCTTTGTTGTGGCACTTTGTATTTCATCAATTTTTAGTTGTTTAATAAATTGTCCTGTGCTAGAATACAAACCTAACATTAAGTGATCTGTGCCTCTAAAATCTATCTCTAGATTAAGTTTGTCTTTAATAGGATTTGGTGCAACTCTAACACGCAACGGAATTCTAGCTTGCTCCTGAAATTGATTCACATTTAAGTTGTTAGTCATTTTATAAATTGTGGTTCCACAAGCATAAGCCGAAGTATTGTTTATAAAAAATATTCTGTTTAGATTGCTTCCTACAGTAGTATTTGTCCAAGTATCGCCACTATCAAATGTTTCATAAAATCCAGTTGCGTGTCCGCCCATCCAACCATGATTTTCATCTACAAAACCAACCGCTTGAATTTCTGGTTCTGGAGCGTCTTTTAAAATCCAATTCAAGCCACCATCAGATGATTTTAATAACTTACCTGGATTAGGAGCAACAGCTTCAATTGCTCCAAAAATCACATTTGTATTACTTGCTAAAACTTGTAATTTCCATACATATTCACCTGCAATTGTTCCGTTATATAAAGTTGTCCAAGTTGTTCCACCATCTGTAGTTTTCAATATTACTGCGCCACTAGTACTATTTCCTGATGCATAGCCTGTATTTTCATCCATAAAAAGTACTTCTACCAATGCATTCGCATAAGCACTCATGTTGATGTATTGCCAAGTCATTCCACTATCGGAAGATTTTACAATATATGCTGGCGAAAAATAAGCACCACATCCATAAATTGTTGATGTTCCTACACAATCCAATCCACAAATTGCTGCCGGATTCGGAGAAATTGTAACCAAATTCCAAGTTGTTCCTCCGTCAATAGTTTTATAGAATTTTCCGTTTAAAGTTCCCAAAAAACCTATGTTTTCATCAAGAAATTCTATGTTTCTAAAATAATGATTGCTTCCTAAAATGGGATTATTAAGTTGCTGTGTCCATGTTGCACCACCATCAACAGTCTTGTAAACTGCTGCATAATATCCGTTGGCTGCCCAACCTAAATTTTCATTTAAAAAAAACACATCGTCAAAGCGTTGTCCGTTTAAATTTGCTGCAATATTTGGCATTGGCGACCAAGTTAATTGAGCTGAAGCAACTGCTGAAATTAATAAAAAAAAGAATAATTTTTTCATTGATGTTATTTTTGATAAAATTATAAAATTTATTATGTTTTATAGTATTTTCAACTTTTTTTTTAAACTACATTTTAACATAAAATAAAACAAATATGTAACACGTTTATATTATTTTAGACCCATATTATTTTCACTAAAAACTAAACTTTATGAAATTACGATTATTAATGTTATTTGTTTTGGGATCAAGTTTTTCTGGTTTCGCACAAGAAAATCTTACTTATCAAAAACCTTCTTCCGAAATTCTTGCTCTTGCCGATTATGAACGTGCGCCATCTGTAAGTATGGATTCTAAAAAAGAGTACCTCTTATTGAGTTATAGAAATACCTACAAAACTCTTGATGATTTAAACCAAGAGGAAATGCGATTGGGCGGTTTGCGAATTAATCCTGTGACTAATATTTCAAGTACGGTAACTTACATCAATAATCTAAAACTTAGAAAAATTAGTGATAATCTTGATATTCAAGTAAGTGGATTACCACAAGAGATGAAAATAACCAACATTTCTTGGTCTCCTAATGAGAAAAAAATTGCATTTACAAACACTACAAGTTCTGGCGTTGAACTTTGGATTATTGATGTTGCTACTGCGGTTGCAAAAAAAATAACTTCGGATAATTTGAATGCCAATCTAGGAAGTCCATACAACTGGATGAAAGATAATGAAACCCTTTTAGTGAAATTCTTGCCTAAAAACAGGTTGCCACTTGTAGATTTAAAAAAAGATTTACCTAAAGGACCAACGGTTTCTGTAAGTGATGGCTCAAAATCGCAAAATAGAACCTACCAAGATTTACTAAAAAATAAAACCGATGAAACCAATTTTGAAAATTTAGTAACATCAGAACTGTATAAAGTTTCAATTTCTGGAGCTTCACAATTATTTAAACCAGCTGCAATTTATGCCGGAGAAAGCTTCTCTCCAGATGGAAATTATTTAATGCTGACTACCATTCAAAAACCATTTTCTTACATTGTTCCGTTAAGTCGTTTTCCTCAAAAAACTACAGTTTATGATTTGTCTGGAAAAGAAATTAAAGTTGTAAACGAAGTTCCATTAACCGAAATTATGCCTAAAGGATTTTCATCAGTTAGAAAAGGAAAAAGAAGCATGAATTGGCGTGCCGACAAACCAGCAACATTATCTTATGTAACTGCGCTTGATGAAGGTGATCAATCTAAAAAAGTAGATTTTAGAGACGAAGTTTTTCTTTGGAATGCACCATTCACAGCAGACCCAACTTCATTGGTTAAAACACAACAACGTTTTGGCGGAATTATTTGGGGAAATGATACCTATGCTATTGTTTCCGATGATTGGTATGATACAAGAAATACCAAAACCTACTTGATAAATCCATCAACTTCTAATGCATCACCAAAAATAATATCCGACAGAAATTCGCAAGATATTTATTCGGATCCAGGTAATTTTGAAACAAAGAAAAACCAGTTCGGAAGATATGCTTTGGCAATAGAAAATGATAATGTTTATTTAATAGGAGATGGAAATACTAAAGAAGGACAATTTCCATTTATTGATGAGTACAATTTAAAAACCTTAAAATCTAAACGCCTTTACAAATCTAACTTGAAAGATAAAAAGGAAGATTTAATGTCTATTGAAGATTTTAAAAAAGGTGATGTTTTGGTAATGTTACAATCTAAAAATGATTATCCAAATTACTATTTTAGAAACATAAAATCGGGAAAATTAACAGCAATCACCTCGTTTAAAAATCCGTTTGAAAGTATTAAAAACGTATATAAAGAAGTTATTAAATACAAACGAAAAGATGGTGTAGATTTATCGGGAACATTATATTTACCAGTAGGTTACGACCGAACTAAAAAAGAAAAAGTACCTTTATTAATTTGGGCTTATCCTGCCGAATTTAAAGACAAAAACTCTGCTGGACAAAACGATAAAAATCCAAACGAATTTACTTTTCCAAACTATGGTTCGTTTGTATATTGGGTAACCAAAGGTTATGCCGTTCTTGATGACGCTTCGTTTCCAATAATTGGTGAAGGAACAACAGAACCTAACGATACTTTTATCACACAATTGGTTGATGATGCTGAAGCTGCAATAAATGCTGTAGACAATTTAGGGTATATCAATCGCAAAAAAGTTGCAGTTGGTGGACACTCGTATGGTGCATTTATGACAGCAAATTTATTGACTCATTCTAATTTATTTGCTTGCGGAATTGCTAGAAGTGGTGCTTACAATAGAACATTAACACCTTTCGGATTTCAAAGCGAACAGCGCAATTACTGGGATGTTCCAGAAATCTACAACGGAATGTCGCCATTTATGAACGCAGATAAAATGAAAACGCCTTTACTTTTAGTTCATGGTGATGCCGATAATAATCCGGGTACTTTTACCTTACAATCTGAACGTTATTTTCAAGCTTTGAAAGGTCTTGGTGCACCAGTCAGATTGGTTTTATTACCAAAAGAAGCTCACGGATATGTAGCAAAAGAAAATATCTTGCATTTACTTTGGGAGCAAGATCAGTTTTTAGAAAAGTATTTGAAGAATTAAATAAAAAGAAAATAGCATAAACAGAATAGACCTTTGAAGAAATTTGAAGGTCTATTTTATTTTTAGATGAACTTGAGTTCCTTTAGAAATTTCTAAATCACTTTCAAAAAACAAACTTTTGTTGTTATAAAGTCCTTCAATTAGATGATTGCTACCTCTAAAATAAGAATTTAAAACAGTTACTTCAAAGTCAGAATGATCAACAATTAGCAATTGATGTGGATATATAAATTGAACTTTTCCATCAATTTCAATTTCGTTTACATCGCCAAATAGTGAAGCTATATAGTTATCCTTTGGTTTTTCATAAATAAATTTAGGCGCTCCTTTTTCAATTATATTACCATTTTTCATTACCAAAACCTCATCAGCAAACGATAAAACGTCGGTACTGTCATGAGTAGCCACGATTGTTGTAATTTGTTTTTTACCTAAATAAGCAAACAACCTTCTTCGCAAACTATTTTTTCTAAAATTATCAATGTGACTAAAAGGTTCGTCTAGCAATAAAACTTCTGGCTCCAAAGCCAATACTCTAGCAATTGCAACTCTTTGCATTTGTCCACCGCTTAAATATTTAGCTTTTACATTAGCAAATTCAGTCATTTCAACTATTTCTAACAACTCTAAAATGCGGTCGTTTTTTTTATCTGGATAAATATTAGAAAGATATTTACCAACATTTTCAGCTACCGTTATAAAAGGCATTAAATCAAAATCTTGTGCTAAATATTTCATAAAATCCATTCCTGGAATAAGATTGTATTTTGGACCTAAAACTTCGATATCGTTCCAAAAAATCTGCCCTTCATCTAAATCGTATAAACCATAAATTAGTTTAAGAAGTGTACTTTTTCCGCAACCACTTTCGCCAATTATGGCAAGATTGTGACCTTTTTCAATAAAAAAAGTATTTTTTTTAATAGTGTTTTCCTTTAAATAGGAGAATGTAATGTTATTAACCTTAAGCATACAACAAAAATAGCAACTTATTTAAGACATTTCATCAGTCATTAGAAGAGATTATTATAAAAATTTTAGCAGTAGCTCAACAAATCACAACAATACCATTATATTAAGAAAAAAATTACGAATAATTAACCATAATACCTACATAAGTTAAATTATTTACAATTAAAAAAGATGTTTATTGTATTATTTATTCCGTTCATCGAATTTATTGTCATTACGTCGATGTTTTTAACATGATCTTTTATTTAATTATTAGTTTTAATAAATCTTATGGTTCATTAAAATTTTAATATTATGAAAAAGAACTACATACTACTGTTTTTTTTAATTCTGAACTGTGGCTTTGTTGTTGCACAAGTCGGTATTAATACTCCTTCACCAGATGCACAACTTGATGTAAGATCGAGCAGTCTAACAACACCAACTATTACTGATGGAATATTAATTCCGAAAGTGAATGTATTTTCAGCAACAAATCCTACTATATCACAACAAGGAATGTTGGTTTATTTAACAACAGCAACAACATTTGGTGGAAATCCAAAACCTATTGGTTTTTACTATTGGAATTTTCCAACATTGGATTGGATAAAAATAGCTACTTCAATAAGTGGTGATGATGATTGGTATAAAGTAGGTACAACTCTTGCGCCTACCTCCATTACAGATGCAATGTTTCACTCAGGGAATGTCTCCATTGGAAAAAATACAAATACCTATCCGCTAGACGTTACATCTGCGACACGAACAATAAATTCAACAACAACTAGCGCAACTAACGCTGCAATTTGGGGAATAAACGCTGCTACTTCTGGAACTAGTACTGGAGGTCATGGTATTGCAGGTATAACAAATCAAAGCAATAGTTATGGTAGTTATGGTGAAAATACAAATGCAAATGGTTATGGAATTTTTGCAAACAATTCGGCAGCAAATGTTGGAGGATCAGGTATAGGTGCATTTGGAGCAACATCTCAATCTGCTGGTTTTGGGATATTTGGCAGGAATTTTAATGCGTCAGGAACTGGTGGAATATTTGGAGGAAATAACATAAGCGCTTATTATCTTGTAGCCGGAAGTGGTAGTGCATCTACAGGTCAATCAACTGGAGTTTATGCTAGATCGTTAACTAATGGTATTGGAGAAGCTATTTATTCTGATCAATTTGGATCTATCACAAGAGTTAACTATTATAGTGGATTTATACAATATAAAATTTTAGGAGCAGGAACAGTCTCTACAACTGCAAAAGATTTAAATGGAGAAAGAGTTGTTTTGCATTGTACCGAAACTCCAGAGATTTTATTTGAAGATTATGGACAAAGTCAATTGTCTAATGGAAGTGCACATATTGAGATTGACCCAATAATAGCTAAGAATATTGTTGTCAATGAAAAACACCCTTTACGTGTATACATCCAATTAGAAGATAATTGTAACGGAGTATTTGTTACCAATAAAACTGGAAATTCATTTGATGTAATTGAACTTGGTTCTGGAACTAGTAATGCAAAATTTCAGTATCATATTATAGGAAATAGAGCTGATGAAGTATTACCAAATGGCAGAATTTCTAAAAATGCTGATGCTCGATTTGAACCAGCACCAAAAGATAGAGAGACAAAACAAACAGCTGTTATTGATATTGAAAGATAAAACTAAATTACTACAATAACAGAAAAGAGCGATACTAAAAGTGAAATATCGCTCTAATCAACCTAACCAATAAACAATCTTTATCTAACCAATATATTTTTCATAATTTTTTGTATCAACTCTTGCTTTTAAATCGTGTAATAAATTATACAATCCGAAAAAGGTTCTATTGATATACAAAAAATGTTTTGAACCTCTATTACCATTCATTTTACGCAACTGTGTGTCTTTAGCAAAATCTTCGCCCATTGCTGCAATTTGACCAAAAAAATCATCATCGGAAAAATCAAAGAAATCACCATGAAACGGTTTAGTAAACAAACTCAATAAATCATGAAATAATTTGGTAAAATAAACTATTTCTTCTTTAGAATCATCTTGACGTAAAATCTCTAATTCATATAATTTTTCATTAAATAATTTTGGATTATCAATCACTTTTGGATCGGCTAATTCAAAATACGGAACGTAAAATTCTTCTGGAACATGCTTTATACAACCAAAATCAATAGCTACTAACTTACTTTCTTTGTCAATCAAGAAATTTCCTGGATGTGGATCGGCATGAACTTGCTTCAAATGATGCATTTGATACATGTAAAAATCCCACAATGCTTGACCAATTTTATCACCTTTAACAGCATCTTTATTGTGCGCTGCAAATTCAGACAAATGTTCACCATCAATCCATTCCATTGTCAATATTTTCTCAGACGACATCTCAGGATAATATTTAGGAAACTTCAAATTTTCAATATTTTTACACCAATCTGAAACTTCTATACTTTGCTTTAATTCAAGAATATAATCTGTTTCTTCCAATAATTTATCTTCAACTTCCTTAAAATACTTATCAGAATCTTTACCTTTAATATTAAACATTCTAATAGCAAATGGTTTAACTAAAGCCAAATCCGAACTTATACTGTCTGCTACACCTGGATATTGGATTTTCACAGCAAGATTTTTCCCATCTTTGGTCGCTTTGTGTACCTGACCGATACTCGCAGCATTCATAGCATCTGGCGTAAATGTATCGTATAAGTTCTCTGGATATTGACCTAAATATTTTTTGAATGTTTTTCTAACTAATGGTGCTGATAATGGTGGAACGGAAAACTGCGACAGCGAAAATTTATCTACATATTGTTGTGGCATAATGCTTTTATCCATACTCAACATTTGAGCAACTTTTAAAGCACTTCCTTTTAAATTTTTTAATCCATCATAAATATCTTCAGCATTGCTTTCATTTAATTTGTCGCGATTTAAAGACGGATTTACTATTTTCTCACCATAATAGGCAACATAATTTCCTCCTACTTTAAATCCGGTTTTTACTAATTGACTAGCTCTTTCTATTTTTCCTGTTGGAATTTTATCTAATGTTTTCATGTATTAATTCATTTTTTCTTTCCAAAGGAATTTTCCCAAATCAAATAAACTTTCTAGTGGCTTTGTATCTAGTAAATCAACAACTGTATTAACAGACTTCTCGATAAGAACATCTGTTTTTTCAAAACCTTTGTAAGTATCTTCTATCCAAAATTTCAATAAAAATAAGAACTGAATCCAAGCACCTTCAGAGAACACTGGCTTAGTAATTTTTGCTACTTTATCATTACTCTCAATGCTATCATTTACTATAGATACGATAAATTCTTTAAAATGGTTTCTAAAAAGTTTTAAGCTTTTTAAATTTTTTAATCCTTCTTTGTTTTCTTTGAGTGTAAACAATACATAACTCCTATTTAAAGTTAATAATTCAAACAAAGTAAAATACAATGTCAATAATTTATTTTTATCTGAATAGCCTTCAAAAGCCGCTTCTTTTTGAATTGTTCCTATTGAATTTTCAAAAAACTTAACCCAAATTTCCTGCTTCAAAGCATCAATCGAACCAAAAAAAGTATAAAAATCGAATTCTTCTATTTTGTGCTCTTTACAAAACGAGAAAACATTGTTAGGCTCTTCACCTTTTTCAAGAACATAATCCATGTATTTAGAAATGATGGCATTGTCATCAATCAATTTCTTTTTTGCTGTTGCTTTCTTTGCTGTTTCCATTTGAATTAAATTTGATTGTAAAGTTAATTATTGTTTAACAATTATCTGAATGTTTTAAACAAAAAGTTTTGTTAAATATCGTTCAAAATATTTGAAACAAAAAAAAGCGCTCATAAAATATGAACGCTTTACTGTCTATAAAAAAATATTTTTTAGTTTCCTGCTTCTTTTTTAGCATCTTGAACCATTTTATCATTTGCAGTAATAGCAAATTCAACACGACGGTTTTGAGATTTTCCTTCGGCAGTTTCGTTTGTTGCAATTGGATCGGCAATTCCCATTCCAGTTGTACTGAAACGAGCAGTATTTAACCCTTTTGATGCCAAATATGCTTTTACAGATGCAGCTCTTTGCTCAGACAAAGTTTGATTATACTCTACTTTTCCTGAACTATCTGTATAACCATAGATTACAATATCAGTATCTGCATAGCTTTGAAAAACTGGAACCAATCTATCTAAATTAGCTTTAGCGGTAGAAGTCAAAGTAGATTTATTAGTATCAAATCGCACTGAATTTTCTCCTAGCGTTAATTTAATACCTTCTCCTACTCTTTCTACCTTTGCTCCAGGTAAAGCCGTTTGAATTTCACGCGCTTGTTTGTCCATTTTGTTTCCAATAACTCCACCAGCAACTCCACCAATAACACCTCCAAGAACAGCACCTAAAGCTCCGTTTCCACCTTTTCCAATATTATTTCCTAAAACTGCACCAAGAACTCCACCTGCAACAGCACCAATAGCTGCGCCACGTTGTGTTTTATTAGTATTTTTAGCAGCTTCACAACTAGATAGTACCGAACCTAAACTCAGTACACATATCATTAAATATAAGGTAACTTTTTTCATATTGTTTTAATTTTTAAATTATTTAATTTCTTTGAAATTGATAAACTACATCAATCATCTTTCCGCCTACATTAACTTTGTCAACCAAATGGAACGAGTTTTCTGTAAGATTAGTAACAGTTAAAACGTATCCTTCAAGTACTTTTTTAGATTTAGTTTCATTTATAATTTTCATTACAAACTGACCATCTTTGTTAATATACCAAGTAATTGGTGAAGAAAAACTAGTACAACTTGAACTATTCAAAGCCATATCACCTTTGTTGTTATTAGAAATAAATTTCCATGTACTACCAACAAAACACTTAGAATCGGCAATGTCAAAAGAAGTTACTTTAATGTAATCTGAACCTGGGTACGTTACCGCATTTATTGTCCAATTTCCTTTAAGAGCTACTTCGGTCTTTTTGTCTAATTTAGTATTTGTAACCGTTTGCTTTGGCTTACAACCAATAAATGCAACTGCTAACAATAGTAAGATTATACTTTTTTTCATGTTTAAAATAATTTAAGTTATTATACTGCAAATATAACGACATTTTTAATTCCTTCTTTATACAAAAAATGAATAAAATTATAGAATTACTACTACGTCAATTTGTCATATTTTTAGATTTGGTACTCTATTTGAATAGCTAAATTTACAAAAAAAGTTTAACTTAAAAGTAAAAATATGGCATCAGGAAAAATTAATGTTTCGGTAGAAAACATTTTCCCATTAATTAAAAAATTTCTTTACAACGATCACGAAATTTTTCTTCGTGAATTGGTTTCTAATGCTACAGATGCAACATTAAAACTAAAACATCTAACTAGTATTGGAGAAGCTAAAGTTGAATATGGCAATCCAATTATTGAAGTAAAAATCGATAAAGAAGGAAAAAAACTCCACATTATTGATCAAGGACTTGGTATGACAGCTGATGAAGTTGAAAAATACATCAATCAAGTTGCTTTCTCTGGCGCTGAAGAATTTCTTGAAAAATACAAAGATTCTGCCAAAGATTCAGGAATAATTGGTCACTTTGGATTAGGCTTTTACTCTGCTTTTATGGTTGCTGAAAAAGTTGAAATCATTACAAAATCTTACAAAGACGAGCCAGCTGCGCATTGGACATGTGACGGAAGCCCAGAGTTCACTTTGGAACCATCAGACAAAACCACTCGCGGAAGTGAAATAATTCTTCACATTGCCGAAGATTCATTAGAGTTTTTAGAAGAATACAAAATTCGTGAATTGTTGACTAAGTACAACAAGTTCATGCCAATTGCCATTAAGTTTGGAAATAGAACTGAAACGTTACCAAAACCTGAAAACGCAACAGACGATTACGTTGCAGAAACTGTTGAAGTAGACAATATCATAAATAATCCAAATCCGGCTTGGACAAAACTACCTGCTGATTTATCGGATGAAGATTATAAAACTTTTTACCATGAATTGTACCCAATGCAATTTGAAGAACCATTATTCAATATTCATTTGAATGTAGATTATCCGTTCAATTTGACAGGAATTTTATACTTTCCAAAAATGTCAAATGACATGCAAATGCAAAAAGACAAGATTCAAATGTATCAGAATCAAGTTTTTGTAACTGATAATGTAGAAGGAATTGTTCCCGAATTTCTTGGAATGTTAAAAGGTGTTATTGATTCTCCAGATATTCCGTTAAACGTTTCTCGTTCAGGCTTGCAAGCCGATAGTAATGTGAAGAAAATCTCAAATTACATCACTAGAAAAGTTGCTGATAAATTGAAAGGTTTGTTCAATGAAAACCGAGAAGATTTTGAAAAGAAATGGAACGACATTAAAATTGTTTTGGAATACGGAATGTTATCTGAACCTAAATTTTATGAAAAAGCAGGCGACTTTGTTTTGTATCCAACAGTTGATGATGCCTATTACACATTAGCAGAACTGAAAGAAAAATTAGCAGCCAACCAAACTGACAAAAACGGAAAATTGGTAGTGCTTTATGCTTCTAACAAAGATGCGCAACACAGTTATATTGCTGCTGCAAAAGACAAAGGTTATGATGTTTTGTTATTAGATTCGCCAATTATTTCGCATTTAATTCAGAAATTAGAAGGTGATAATGAGAATCTTACTTTTGTTCGAGTTGATGGTGATTCTGTAGAAAAATTAATCGAAAAAGACGAAAATCAAATTTCTAAATTATCAGAAGATGATTCAGAAAAGTTGAAAACAGTTATTGAAACTTTAGTGCCAAAACCAACTTATAATGTTCAATTAGAAGCTTTAGATAGCAACGCATCGCCATTTATCATTACGCAACCAGAGTTCATGCGAAGAATGAAAGAAATGAGTCAAACTGGTGGTGGCGGAATGTTTGGAATGGGAAATATGCCAGAAATGTATAATTTAGTGGTAAATTCTAACTCAGAATTGGCAACTACAATTTTAAACACAACCGACAAAAACATTCAAGAACATCTTGTAAAACAAGCATTAGATTTGGCTAAAATCTCTCAAGGATTATTAAAAGGCGAAGAATTAACTGCTTTTGTGAAGAGAAGTTTTGAGTTGATTAAATAGATTTTTAGATAATAAATAGATAATAGACCTGTGAGTGAAAACTTACAGGTTTTTTTTGTAAAAAAATTAAAAAACATTCAATATTCAATTTAGAATATCGAAATTTGAAATAAAAATAAAATGACACTTAACATAGAAACTCCAGCTCTATTATTTTCTGCAACTTCATTAATATTATTGGCTTATACCAATCGATTTTTGACAATTGCACAAATTGTTCGTGGCTTAAAGAAAACCTACGACGAAAAAGAAAATAAAAGTATCCTTCTTGAAATTCACAACCTCAACTTGCGTCTTACCTTGATTCGTTACATGCAACTTTTTGGTGTTTTGTGTTTGTTTCTTTCTGTTTTTGCAATGCTAGTTTTATTTCTGGAATTGCAAATAGTAGGAATTTATATTTTTGGTGCTAGTTTACTATGTTTATTAATTTCATTAGGAATTTCTTTTTGGGAAATTAGTATTTCTGTCAATGCCTTGCGTGTTCATTTGAGTGATTTATTAGACAACGAAAAGCCAAAAGACTAATTATCAACAACTTTTATTGATAAGTATAATTTAAAATCCCT
>JAIEMH010000003.1 GCA_019752245.1 Flavobacteriaceae bacterium | reverse complement strand
TGACTTCAACATCTAATTCATTAGAAATTACATATTCATTTACGGCTTTCACTAAAAGTTGGATTTTCTTGGGTTTTACAAATTCTTGCGGCAATCCAAATTCAATTGACGAACGTGTTTTGACTTCAACAACAGCGAGAATAGTTCCTTTTTGTGCAATAATATCAATTTCGGCTTTTTGAAAAATCCAGTTAGTTTCTAGAATTTCATAGCCGTTTTTTTGCAGAAAATCTACAGCCAATTCTTCTCCTTGTTTGCCTAAATCGTTGTGATCCGCCATTGTTTTAAATCAGTTTTCAGTCTCAGTTTTCAGTTATTCAAAAATCACTTTGCTTTCAACATCATTTACTTCAATAGCAACTTGTTTTCCCAGAACCAACGCATGATTGTCTGCCATGTGACCAGCTGGGAAATTATAAATTATTGGAATATTGTATTTCTTGGTAACGTCATCTATAATTTCTAATACATTTTTACCCCAAGGAATTTCATTGTCGTGCATTTTGGTCATACCGCCAACGATAATTCCTTTCAGACTTTCTAAACAACCATTTCGTTTTAAGTTCATCATCATTCTGTCAATATGATATAAATACTCGTCTAAATCTTCTATGAAAAGAATTTTATCATGACAATCAATTGCCGATTCTGAACCCAATAAACTATATAAAATAGAAAGATTTCCTCCGACCAATTCTCCTTTAGCCGAACCATATCTATTCATTTGATCGCATGGAACGGTATATTCTAAATGTTCTCCAAACAATGCTTTGCGCAAACTTTCTTTGGCTTCTTCTGTTGCTTTGGAACTTACAGGCATAATTCCATGAATGGATGCGTATCCCATCGTATTCAGATGACTGTGCAAAACCGTTACATCACTAAAACCAATAATCCATTTTGGTGATTGTTTGAATTTTGTAAAATCTAAAAAATCTATCATTCGCACAGTTCCATATCCGCCGCGAACACACCAAATTGCTTTAATATTTGGATTGTCAAGCTGCGTTTGAAAATCGGCTGCACGTTGTTCATCTGTACCTGCTAATTGATTATTGTCTAATCCAATTGTATTACCAATAATCACTTCTAATCCCCAGTTTTTTAACCAAGAAATGGCAGGTTTTAAATTATCATCAATATTTTTTCTTGCTGTTGCAACTATTGCGATTGTGTCGCCTTTTTTTAAATAAGGAGGAATTATCATCTTTTTTTGAGCTTGAATTGTTGGATTAAATAGCATAAATAATACTACTAACAAATGTTGTTTCTTCATTTTTGATTTTGAAAACTATGTTACAAATATATAAATTAAGTTCAATTGAAATCTATTGCTTATTTTTGCAACTTATATACCGAATTTTATCATGTTAGAAAATCCAAAAAGATATACAATTACTGCTGCGTTGCCTTACACAAATGGTCCAATTCATATCGGTCATTTAGCTGGTGTTTATGTTCCGAGTGATATTTATGCGCGTTACTTGCGTTTACAAGGAAAAGATGTTGCGTTTATGTGCGGCAGCGATGAACACGGCGTTGCAATATCAATGAAAGCCAAGAAAGAAGGTATCACGCCGCAAGAAGTAATTGATAAATATGACGGAATTATTAGAAAATCATTCATTGATTTCGGGATTTCGTTTGATAATTACTCACGAACTTCGTCCAAAATTCATCACGATACAGCTCAAGAATTTTTCAGAAAATTGTATGATAATAACGATTTTATTGAAGAAGTTACCGAGCAATTGTATGATGCTAAAGCCGATCAGTTTTTGGCGGACAGATTTGTGGTTGGAACTTGCCCAAAATGTGGTAACGAAGAAGCATACGGCGATCAATGTGAAAAATGTGGTTCGACACTTAACGCAACAGATTTAATAAACCCAAAATCGACAATTACTGGTGAAACTCCGATTTTAAAATCTACAAAACACTGGTTTTTACCTTTAGACAGATATCAAGATTTTCTAAATGAATGGATTTTAGTTGGACACGCAAAAGATTGGAAAACGAATGTTCTGGGACAAGTAAAATCGTGGTTGGACGACGGATTGAAACCTCGTGCAGTAACACGTGACTTGGATTGGGGAATTGACGTTCCGGTTGATGGCGCTGAAGGAAAGAAACTTTATGTATGGTTTGACGCACCAATTGGATACGTTTCTGCAACCAAAGAATGGGCTGCAAGAGAAGGAAAAAATTGGGAAGATTATTGGAAAAAAGATGATACTAAACTGGTACACTTTATTGGAAAAGACAATATTGTTTTTCATTGCATTATTTTTCCTGCAATGTTAAAAGCCGAAGGAACTTATATTTTACCAGATAATGTTCCAGCAAATGAGTTTTTGAATTTAGAAGGAAATAAACTTTCGACTTCTAAAAACTGGGCCGTTTGGTTACACGAATATTTACAAGATTTTCCAGACAAGCAAGATTCTTTGCGCTATGCATTGACATCAAATGCTCCAGAAACTAAAGATAACGACTTTACATGGAAAGATTTTCAGGCGAGAAACAATAATGAATTAGCTTCTATTTTTGGGAATTTCATTAATCGTGTTGTTGTTTTGACTAATAAATATTACGATGGAATTGTTC
Source organism: Flavobacteriaceae bacterium (assembly GCA_019752245.1). Classification (GTDB taxonomy): domain Bacteria; phylum Bacteroidota; class Bacteroidia; order Flavobacteriales; family Flavobacteriaceae; genus Flavobacterium. The sequence goes on along the minus strand of JAIEMH010000003.1, from coordinate 9,928 downwards.
CAAATGCAAATGATTTTAGTGCAGTTGACGAACAAACTTTGGCTGAATTAAAAGCATATCCAGCAGTGATTTCATCATCAATCGAACGTTACAGATTCAGAGAAGCGCAAGGCGAAATGATGAATGTGGCTCGTTTAGGAAATAAATATTTAGCCGATGAAGAACCATGGAAAATGATAAAAACGGATCATGGAAGAGTTCAAACTCAAATGTATGTGGCGTTGCAAATTGCTGCGGCTTTACAAATTTTGTGCGAACCTTTTTTACCTTTTACATCAAATAAATTGGCTACAATTTTAAATTTAAAGGATTTAAAATGGAACTCAGTTTCTGAAACATCAGAATTACTAAAACCTGGACACAAAATTAGACAAGCCGAAATATTATTTTCTCAAATAGAAGATACCGAAATTCAAAAACAAATAGACAAACTAGAAGCTACGAAAGTAGCCAATAAAGCAGAAAACGCCATGATTGAACCACAAAAAGAAACGTCAACATTTGAAGATTTTTCAAAACTAGATTTACGTGTTGGAACCATTATTGAAGCTGAGAAAATGCCAAAAGCAAACAAACTTTTAGTACTGAAAGTTGATACTGGAATTGATGTAAGAACAATAGTTTCTGGAATTGCAGAACATTTTTCGCCAGAAGAAGTTGTTGGAAAACGCGTTACGGTTTTAGTAAATTTGGCACCAAGAGCATTGCGTGGCGTTGAAAGTCAAGGAATGATTTTAATGACAAATTTACCCGATGGAAAATTGGTTTTTGTAAATCCGGATGCTGATGGAGTTTCAAATGGTGCTTTGATTAGCTAAGAAATCCAAAATATTAAAAAAACTCAAATGAAAAACTTCATACAAAAACTTCCAAAAGCCGAATTGCATTTACACATTGAAGGTTCGTTTGAACCCGAATTGATGTTTGCTTTAGCGCAACGCAATCAAATTGATATTCCATACAAAACCATTGAAGAAGTTAAGGAAGCTTACAAATTTTCATGTTTGCAAGATTTCTTAAATATCTATTATGCAGGTGCAAGTGTGCTTATAAACGAACAAGATTTCTACGAATTGACTATGGCCTATTTCACTCATTGTCATGAAGAAAATATTGTTCACACCGAAATCATGTTTGATCCGCAAACGCATACCGAAAGAGGAGTTGCTTTTGAAACCATCATCAACGGAATTCAACGTGCACGCAATGAAGCTCAAGAAAAATGGGGTATTTCATCGCTTTTGATTATGAGTTATTTGCGTCATCTTTCCGAAGAAGCTGCTTTTGAAACGTTGAAACAGTCTTTGCCTTATAAACATTTAATTAAAGCTGTTGGTTTGGATTCGTCTGAAAACGGAAATCCGCCATCCAAATTCTATAAAGTTTTTGAAGCTTCTGCCAAAGAAGGCTATGTTTTATTAGCGCATGCTGGTGAAGAAGGTCCGGCAGAATACGTTTGGGAAGCTATCGACGGATTAAAAATTGTACGCATCGATCACGGAAATAATAGTTTAACTGATGATAAATTAGTAGACGAAATCATTAAAAGAGACATGGCTTTAACAGTTTGTCCTTTGTCAAATTTAGAATTAAAAGTTGTTACAGATTTGAAACAACATCCTTTAAAAACCATGTTGAATAAAGGAATTAAAGCAACTGTAAACTCTGATGATCCAGCATATTTTGGTGGTTATTTGAATCAGAATTTTATTGCTGTTCAAGAAGCGCTAAATTTATCAAAAGACGATTTAGTGGTTTTGGCTAAAAATTCTTTTCAATATTCGTTATTGGATGATAAAAGAAAAACCGAATTATTGCGTTTAGTTGATGATTATGCTTTAAATAATTAAGAAATATGAACCTAAAAGTAATTGCTTTTGACGCCGACGATACTTTATTTGTAAACGAACCCTATTTTCAAGAAACAGAACATAAATTTTGTGCATTGATGAGTGATTATCTATCGCAACAAGGTTTGTCACAGGAATTATTTCGAGTTGAAATTCAGAATCTTGATTTGTATGGCTATGGAATAAAAGGCTACATTCTGTCTATGATTGAAGCCGCAATGAGGATTTCTAACAATACTATTTCAATAGAAATTGTTGCAAAAATTATAGAATACGGAAAAGAATTACTTCAAAAACCAATTGAATTACTTGATGGTGTTGAAGAAACTCTAGCAGCTTTACATGGAAAATACAAATTAATTGTAGCTACAAAAGGCGACTTAAAAGACCAACAAAGTAAGTTGCATCGCTCAGGATTAGGGCATTATTTTCATCATATAGAAGTGATGGCCGACAAGCAAGAACTCAATTACGAAAAATTATTAAAGCGATTAGAAATTAATGCCGATGAATTTTTTATGATTGGAAACTCTTTAAAATCGGATGTTTTACCTGTTTTAGAAATTGGCGGTTATGCAGTTCACATTCCGTTTCACACTACTTGGGAACACGAAAAAATAAGCCATACTGTAGAGCATCCAAATTTTAAAACATTAGAAAAAATCACTGATGTTTTACCAATTTTACTTTAAAATAAAATTCGTGAATTAGTGGTTTTAATCTACGATAAATAAAAAATGAAACAAAAACTAAACCTAGAAACCTGGAACCGAAAAGAGCATTTCCTTTTCTTTAAACAAATGGAAGAACCTTTTTTTGGAATCACAGTTACTATAGATTGTACAAATGCTTATGCAAAATCTAAAGAATTAGGTGTTTCATTTTTTACATACTATCTTCATAAAACATTAGTTGCTGTAAATAAAATTGAACCTTTTCGATATAGAATACTTGAAAACGAAATCTATATTTTTGATAGAATTGATGCTTCTGCAACAATCTTGCGTGATGACAAAACGTTTGGTTTTTCTCAAATAGAATTTGCAGAAGATATTTTACAATTTGCAGAAAACACCAAGAATGAAATTGCAAGAATTCAAACTACAACCGGACTTTTAACAAGAGAATTTTCAGAAAATTTAATTCATTTTTCAGCACTTCCTTGGATAAATTTTACGTCATTTTCACATGCACGAAGTTTTACTTTTCCAGATAGTTGTCCGAAAATATCTTTTGGAAAAATGATAGATGAAAACGATAAAAAAACAATGTCAATGTCAGTTCACGTTCATCATGGCTTGATGGACGGATACCATTTGGGCGAATATGTTAATTTGTTTCAGGAAGTAATTAATACTTAAAAAAAGTACGTCCAGTTAGTTCCATCACTAATTATAATAATAGTTTTTGCAACAGCATTAAAAGGCATCGAAAGTGGTGAACTGGTTGCTGAACTTGAGTCTTTTGCAAAAAAAGAACCTCCAAAAGTGTATATTTTTGCGTCAACAGCATTAGAAATATTTCTCATAATATAAATTCTTCCTGGAACATTTACAGCATTTGGCAAAATAAATTCTTGATTTCCTGAAGTTGGCGTTAAAGAAATATAAACTCCATCTGTTATTGGTGTAGCATTTCCGGATGGTCCGCCATTAAAAACAGTAGAACCAATAACGTTAGCATTGATAATTCCTACCTCTTTAATGGTTAAATTTCCATTAATATCTAAGGTACTCATTGGAGTTGTTGTGTTAATTCCAACTTGAGAAAATCCGCTATGAAAAAAGCAGAAAAACACCAATAATAGCACTATTTGTTTAAGGTTATTCATTAAAATTAATTTTATCTTTATAGAATACATAATAAAGATATTAAAATATTCAAGAGTTACTAATTCAACAGTAAACGAAAACGTTTTCGTGTTAAAAACTTATTTATTATCGTGGCTTTACTTCTACTTTTATTACAAAAAAAGCGGCAAGAAATTGATCTTGCCGCTTAAAAAAATATAATTCAATAACTTTAAAAAGCATTTAATAAAGCAATTATGTCATCTCCATATTTATCAGACTTTACTTCTCCAAAACCTTTTATTTTTCTCAATTGATTTATGGATTCAGGTTTTTGGATTGAAATATTAAGCAACTCCGAATTATGGCAAATCATAAAATTCTTAAAGCCAAATTCAGATGCCTTTTCAGCGCGCCATTGTTTTAGATTTTTATAAATTAATTGTTCTCTTTCTGTTAAATCATTTTCTGATTTTGTAACGGTAATTTTTGGTTCTTTTTGTTTTTCTTGATCTTCATAATGAACAATTACAGACCAAAAACTTTCTTTTTCTGATTCTACAAATTGAGTGCTAGATTTTTTGAATGTTACCATTTCTAAAAAGTCATTCAAACTATTTTGATCAATTTCTAGTTCGTTTTCTGATAATCTTATGGTGAATACTTTAACTTTCATCTTTTTTTAGTTTTAGAAAAAAGAAGTAACAGCCACGATGGGACTTTTAATTACTCACTTGCATAAATCGTAGCAATTACAACTTTTTAAGAATTACTTTCCAATTAATAAAACTTCGTTGGCAACAACCTCGGTGATATAACGTTTGTTTCCGTCTTTATCGTCGTAACTTCTGTGAGTTAGTTTACCTTCTGCGGCAACTTCTTGTCCTTTTATAATGTTTTTCTCAATATAATCGGCTGTTTCACCCCAAGCAGAAACTCTATGATAAAATGTTTGCTCGGCTTTTTCTCCGTTTTCTTTAAAATACTCTTCAGTAGTTACAATAGTAATGTTGGCTAGTTTCTTTCCTCCATCAAGATTTTTGATTTCTGGTTCGTTGGCAATGTTTCCTATTAATTGAACGTTGTTTTTTAATGCATTCATGGCGTGTAAAATTTAAAATTGTTTTTGTTATTTAAAAAAATGATGATTGTTTACCTAGAAAATTATTTTCCGATAAGCAGTAATTCGTTAGCGACAACCTCAGTAACGTAGCGTTTTTGACCGTCTTTATCGTCATAACTTCTGTGAGTTAGTTTACCTTGAATGGCAATTTCTTTTCCTTTAGTTACATAACTTTCGATGATATCAGCAAGTTTTCCCCAAACAGAAACTCTGTGCCATTCTGTTTTTTCAACCTTGTCTCCGTTGTCTTTATAATAAACTTCGTTGGTTGCAATTGATAAGTTTGCTACTTTTCTTCCTCCTTCTAAAGTTTTGATTTCTGGATCTTGACCTACATGTCCGATTAATTGTACTTTGTTCTTCATGGCGTGTAAAATTTAAATTGTTATTAAAGTTATATTTTGTCTTATTTAGATTTTAATATTGCTATTGAAATTAATTTTCGCAATTGTTATTTTCTCATTTCCGACGATGCAAAGTTGTGGCGGCTGGCAAATTTTATTCGGTTGATTACCATTTAAAATCGGTTGTAATTATTTGTAAACGTTTGTAAACGGAAATTTTTTATTATATTTGATTGATTTTAAAAGAATTAATACGCTTTGATACAGCAAGAAAAAGTAATTAGAAAAAATCCGCTTTTTGAATTATATGTAGAAGATCATCATGTAATAGTTACTAATGATGATTATGTAAAGGACAATTGTATTATCAATATGAATACTATTTCTGGTTTAGAATTAATTAGAAGTTTGTCTTTTTTCGATAAAATTATTGAGGTTTCAATTGGTTTATGGATGCAATCAAAATCGGACGTTTTAAGAATACATTTAAAAAATGGTTTTAAAGATATTGTTCTTACCAATTGTGATATAAAGAAAACAGCGTTAATTATTTATGAAATAAATCATTTATTACTAAAACAAGAAAACAATACAAAAGCAATCTAGCCCTGATTGCAGTGGAAATCCTTTTCTTTTTTCCTTTAAAAAAGAAAAGATTGAAACGTAAAGCAGGAATAAGGAAACCAAATAAAACCCGAGCCATTAGCTCCAAGAAAAATAAAATAATGGAACACAAAGCAAAATCAATTCGCGCTTTTATTGGTGCTAAAAACTTTGAAATTTCTAGAAGTTTTTACCGTGATTTGGGTTTTACCGAAAATATTATTTCCCACAACATGAGCTACTTTGAAACCAACAATATGGGTTTTTATTTGCAAGACGCTTATGTGGAAGATTGGATAAATAACACGATGGTTTTTATGGAAGTTGATGATGTGAATAGGTTTTGGAAGGAATTAATTCAGTTGGAACTTACATCAAAATATGATACAGTAAAACTTGTGCCTGTTCGTGAACTTGATTGGGGAAAAGAATGTTTTGTGCATGATCCATCAGGCGTTTTGTGGCATTTTGGCGAATTTAAAATAACTTAACCTATGAATAAAAACTGTTTAGAATGCAACGAAAAAATTGTAGGTCGCGAGGATAAAAAATTCTGTAGCGATGGTTGCAGAAATGCCTACAATAACAAAATAAACAAAGACAGTAATAATTACATGCGCAATGTAAACAACAAATTGCGTAAAAATTATAGAATCTTATCGGATGCAAATCCAGATGGAAAATCGAAAATTACCAAAACAAAATTGCTTAGTAAAGGCTTTGATTTTGAGTTTTTTACCAATATTTTAAATACGAGTACTGGAAATACCTATTATTTTGTTTACGATCAAGGCTACCGAAATCTAGAAGATGATTTTATCATGTTGGTGAAAAAAGAATATTAAGATGAGAAAAAACTATACTTCACTATATTCAATGTTGGCGATTATCGCTATTTTGTTTGGCATTTTTTATGTTATGATGCCTCAAAGTTATGACACAACCGAAGCAAAACTTTCGGAATTTTCAACCAAACGCGCTTTGGTAAAAGTGAAAGAAATGACAACCAAACCGCATTATGTTGGTTCGCAAAATCATGAAGTTGTTGCACAATACTTGGTTAAAGAATTGCAAAATTTAGGATTGGAAACTTCGCTTCAAGAAGGATTTACCATGACCGAAAAAGGTACTTTGGTAAAATCTAAAAACATCTTGGCGCGAATTAAAGGTTCGGCTAATACAAAAGCTTTATTGCTGCTTTCACATTATGATTCGGCACCACATTCGTTTTCTAAAGGTGCAAGTGATGATGCTTCTGGAGTTGCAACAATTCTTGAAAGTGTTCGTGCTTTTTTGCATACAAAATCTAAACACAAAAATGATATTATCATTCTTTTTTCTGATGCTGAAGAATTAGGATTGAACGGAGCAGCACTTTTTGTAACACAACACAAATGGGCAAAAGAAGTCGGATTAGTGCTGAATTTTGAAGCTCGTGGTTCGTCTGGCCCAAGTTATATGTTGATGGAAACCAACGAAGGAAATGCCAAAATGGTAGATGGTTTTAAAGCTGGAAACACTACTTATCCGGTTTCTAATTCATTAATGTATAGCATTTATAAAATGTTACCCAACGATACTGATTTGACCGTTTTTAGAGAAAGTGGAAAAATTCAAGGTTATAATTTTGCTTTTATTGAAAGTCATTTTAACTATCATACCATGCAAGATAGTTACGAACATTTAGATCCAAAAACGTTGGCACATCAAGGCGCTTATTTATTTCCGTTGCTGAAACATTTCTCAAATGCTGATTTAACCAATCTAAATTCTACTAACGACAAAGTCTATTTCAACATTCCTTTCTTGTTTGTTAGTTATCCTTTTGATTGTATTTTACCAATGCTGATTATTGCTTTTGGACTAGTTGTAATCATCGTTTTCATCGGATTAGGAAAACAACTTTTACGATTGGATGAAATTATTAAAGGATTTGTTCCGTTTTTTGGTTCGTTATTTGTTGCTGGAATTGTGGCCTATTTAGGTTGGAAAACTGTTCTTGCAATTTATCCACAATACAACGATATTCTTCATGGATTTACCTACAATGGTCACGATTACATTTACGGATTTGTATGTTTATCATTGGCCATTTGCTTTTTGTTTTACAGAAAAGATTCCAAAAGAAATTCAGAAATGAACCTAACGATTGCACCATTATTTATTTGGTTGTTACTCAATATCGGAATATTTTTTAAACTGCAAGGCGCAGGATTTTTAATCATTCCAGTAATTTCTAGTTCGTTGATGTTGGGTTATTTTGTGATTACTCAAAAGTCGAATGTCTTTTTGAACATTATTTTATCGTTACCAACATTAATTATTTTGGCGCCATTTATTCAGATGTTTCCCATTGGTTTGGGGTTAAAAATTTTGGTTGGAAGTGCAGTTTTAACGGTTTTAAGTTTTGTATTGTTATTGCCTATTTTTGGTTCGTTTACACAAAAAAAACTCTGGTCAATTTTGTTTTTTATTGTAGCCATCGGGTTTTTTATAAAAGCACATCAATCGAGTGGTTATGTTTATGGAAAAGCTAAACCTAATAGTTTGGTTTATATTTTAAATGGAGATACCAACAAAGCCAATTGGGCAACCTATGATAAAAATTTAGACGAATGGACAAAAGCCTATTTGGGTGAAAATCCAAAAGATGGAAAACCATTAAATACCAATAAATTATACAGTAAATATGGTTCAGAATTTACATTTATGGCAGATGCGCCACTAAAAAATATTGCAAAACCAACTGTAGCATTTGTAAAAGATTCAGTAATTGGAAAGAATCGATATCTAAAAATCATCATTACACCTAACCGAAAAGTGAATCGATACGATATTTTTTCAAACACAAAAATTAGTGCTTTAAAAGCCAATGGCGTGAAATCAATTGATTTAAAAAGTAATATTATAAGTAAAAACTCTAATAAGATTTTGAGTTATTATGTTGTGGATAATATTCCCTTAGAATTAGAATTTACTATTTCAAAAAGTGATAAATTAGATATGAATTTAGTTGAAAGTTCGTTTGATTTAATGACCAATCTGCAATTTAGCATGGCAAAAAGAAAAGATTGGATGATTCCTACGCCTTTTGTTTTAAATGATGCGGTTGTTATTAAAGAGAAAATAAAAGCGAGTGAAAAACTTCAAATTATGCCAGGATATTTGCCTCCCAAAAACAATACAAATACTGCAATTGATAGTTTGAAACTATCAGCCACAAAATAAAGATTTTATAAAATAATTCAGCAAATTGAGATGCTGAAACAAGTTCGCCTTACATGAAACAAATTAGCATTTTAGGTTGCGGTTGGTTAGGATTACCATTAGCAAAATCGTTGTTGGAAAAAGGATTTTCAGTAAAAGGTTCTACAACTTCATTGGAGAAAATCTCTATTTTGGAAAAAGTTGGAATAACTCCTTTTAAGATTAGTTTATTTGAAGACAAAATTGAAGGTGAAATGCATTTATTTCTTGAAAATTCAGAAATTTTGATTGTTGATGTTCCTCCTAAATTGCGAGGTGATTCTAAAGAAAATTTTATTTCAAAAGTTCAAAATCTAATTCCTTTTATAGAACAATCATCCGTTAAAAAATTGATTTTTGTAAGTTCAACTTCAGTTTATGCAGACGACACTTCAACTGCAATCAATGTGACAGAATTGGATAAACCACAACCAAGTACCGAAAGTGGAAAACAATTACTAGAAACGGAACAACTTTTGCAAAGCAATAAAAATTTTAAAACTACAATTTTACGTTTTGGTGGATTGATTGGTAAAGACAGGCATCCAGTTAAATTTTTAGCTGGAAGAAAAAACATCGAAAATCCAGAAGCGCCAATAAACTTAATTCATCAAATAGATTGCATCGGAATCATAAAAAAAATAATTAAAGAAGATTGTTTCAATGAAATTTTTAATGCTGTAACACCATTTCATCCCACAAGAAAAGAATATTATTCTCAAAAAGCAATGGAACTAAATTTGCCTTTACCCGAATTTGACGAAAGTAAAACTTCTATCGGAAAAACTATTTTGAGTGATAAAATTGCATCGGTTTTGAATTATGAATTTAAAAATAAGCCAAGTGTGTTTCTCAATACTTAATTATCTAATGGTCTATTGAAGGGAAGCAACTAAAACAACCAATAATAATCAATATCTTAAAGACTCAATGCGTAGATGTTATTAGAATCAGACTTTTAAAAAAAACTTA
>JAIEMH010000145.1 GCA_019752245.1 Flavobacteriaceae bacterium | reverse complement strand
ATATTTGTTTCTACTAAAAAATTGCTTGTCTTGAAAAAAATAATTGTTATCGCGCTAGTTCTGTTGAACTGTATTGGTTTTGCACAAAATAATAAATCGTTATTCTGGGAAATATCGGGTAATGGATTGACCAAAAAATCGTACTTGTACGGAACGATGCATGTTAACGAAAAGGTGTCTTATCATCTTTCGGATGCGTTTTTCAAGAATTTATTGGCTGCCGATATGGTAGGAAACGAAAGTGATCCTGAAACTTGGGTGGATATCGTAGAGTTGATGAAGAACAATGAAATTGCACCTTCGTATAAATTTTATACCGAATTCTATAAAGAACCGATAAAAAAAGAAGTTGTAAAAACCATTTTTGAAACCAATACCAATTACTTTAACAACATGCTTTCGGCGCTTGATGGTGACACGTCTGATTTTCAGGAGAACACTGTTTTGGACATGTTTATTTATCAGACTGGAAGAAAGTATAAGAAAAAAATTGTGGGATTGGAGAAAGCCAAAGAGTCTATAATTCCGCTATTGCGCATTAAGGAAGACGAAGCCAAACCTAAAGAGGAAAACAAGTTGTTGTTGATGAAGCTCTTGAAAAATAGAAACTTTAACGATGCCTTGAAAGAATATTATAGAGAGAAAGATGTGGTGATGTTGGATTCTATCTATAAATTGATGTTGTCTAAAAAAGCGCATGATGTGTTGATAAAAGACCGCAACGAGATCATGACACACAGTATTGACTCGTTGGCAAAGAAAGGCAGTTTGTTTTCGGCTGTTGGCGCTGCGCATCTTGCTGGGAAAGCAGGAATTATTGAACTGTTAAAAGCAAAAGGATATACGGTCACTCCTATTTTTGACGTTTTTACAGAAAACGGACAGCAACAGAAAAAAGTCATTGAGCAGTTTTTTCCGAATCCGAATTTTGTTGTTTCAAGCACTAAAGATGGCATGGTGAAAATGCCGCTTAATCGAAATTTGGTCGAAGAATCCTCTAACTTGGGTTCGCCCGATTTTACTAATGGCGGTGTGACGAATATAAAACGAATTCCGTTGCATTATTTTCTTAAAAAAGAAGACGAGCAGTTCAATGTTAAATCGTTAGACAGTTTGTTTTTTGAAAAAATACCTGGCAATATTATAGAGAAAAGATATTTTGAAGAGGAAAACTACAAAGGTTATGACCTGAAAAGTGCTACGAAAACTGGCAACAATCAGCACTATAGATTTTACATAACGCCATTGGAACTTATTGCTGTTTCAATGACAGGCGTTGGAACTTATGTAAGACAGTTAGAAAACGAGGTTTTTGACAACATCAAGTTAAAGTCGTTCAATGCCAACTGGGAGCAGTTTTCTCCAGAAAAAGGAGGTTTTGGGGTAGAAATTCCGTCTTTTAATACCGTTTATGGAAATACGGTAAAAGCTATCAATAATGTAGAAATTGAGGCTTATGATAACACTGAAAAAAGTTATTATTTCTTAACCGAAAGAACGCTGAACGAAACATCAATTTTAGAGGATACTGAATACGAGCAAAAACAAATTCACTATGAGTTTTATTTGCAACACAAAGCCGATTCGCTAGCGACAACCTATGATAAATCAACTCATTCTTTTGAATCGTCTTCACAAATTGGAAACAAAAAAATTAGGCTGAAATCGTTTGTTAATGGAGGTAAATATTATCTTCTTGGCGCAGTGAATGCTTCTGCAAAAAACACGGAACGTTATTTTAAATCGTTTGTGATTACACCTTTAAAATATACTTCAAAAACAGAAATGCTTAAAGATTCAGTTTCGAATTTGGCTATTGAAATTCCGAAAAAACTAAACGAGAAATTGTTTTTGAAATTGGACAAAGACAAGTATAAAGACAAAAACATGTTTTCGTCTAAGAACAATTATTATACTATTTTATCTGAAACTGGACAAACTATAAATGTGCAGCATTATAAGTATTCTAAGTATGAAAGTATAAAGAGTATGGATTCGATTGCTAAAAATTTCAAGAATTACTTTCTGAAATATGATGATGAGAAATTTGATGATCGTATTTATGAAGACGAAGATGATAATTACGCCAGTCCTAACTCGTTAGAAAACTACTCCGTTTATTCTAAAAAAGGGTTTTCTAAATCTAGTTGGAACAAAATAATGCAACCAAAAGAAGAACGCTATGAGTTTGTTTCTGAATCTACTGCAGTTGATAAAGAAAAAAATAGTCACACTTTTAACGCTTTAGTTTCTAGACCTAATGCAACGCAAGCTATCAAAAATAAAATTGTTTTACTTGGCGATTCTTATTTTTTGATGGAAACTTTGGTAGCTAAAAATTATAAAAATGACGATGCCTTTATTGAAAAAACATTTCAATCTATTGCTGCCTTAAAAAAAGATTCAACATCTATTTTTGACGACAAATTGAAACTTTTTATCGAAGACGTAAAAAGTGAGAAAGACACCATTCGCTATTCGGCACTGAATTCTATTTACCAGCTAAAAATTGAGAAAAGTGATTTTGAAACGATAACAGATTTTCTAAAATCTTTCCAGTTTAAGGACAATGAAATAGAATCTGTTGAAACATTATTGTCTAAAGTTGGCGATCTTCAAGATCCAAGAGTGCTCACTTTTCTAGAAGAATTCTACAAAAAAGAGAACACAAAAACTGCAGTTCAACTTGGTGTTTTGAGAGCCATTTCTAATCAAAAATCAAAAGAAGGTTACAAAAAAATCATCGAATTGTTAGAATACGATTTGCCAATTTCAGACAACAACTTTGATATTTCAAGTTTGTTTTTCAATTTTGAACGTGACTTGGAAAACAGTAAAGTTTTGTTTCCAAAAATATTTCAGTTTTACAGCATTCCCGAATACAACAAACCTATAATAGATTTTTGCAATTCATTATTAGACAAGAATTTAATTTCTGTAAAAAAAATCAATTCGTTTAAGAAAATGATCCTTACCAATGCCAAACTAGAATATAAAAGGTTGGTAAGTTGGAAAGAAAAAAACAATGCTACAAAAGAAGACGAAGAAGAAGTTGAGAGCAACTATGAAAATGATAGCGCGCCAGTTGAAAACTTTATTAATTACCTTAATTTAATCAATCATTTTCCAACAGAATCAGCAACATCTGAATTGTTACTAAAAGCTAAAAACTTAGATATTGAAGAATTAAATATAGAATTACTTAGATTGGAAATTGTAAACAATAATCTCAGTAACGAAGCTATTGAAGCATCGCTAGCCAATTCAAAAACAAGTTTCTTGACAATTAATTTACTTTTGAATAAAAACAAAAAAGAACTTATAAAATTATCCGACGATGAAATTGCACTTTCGGCAGTTTATAATTTTGAAGATTTAAAAGAAACAGATTCAATAAATTTCATAGAAAAACGAATTATCACTCAAAACAACAAACAAGTTACTTACTATTTTTATAAGATAGAAAAAAGTGTAAAAGAAGGTGAAGTTGCCGAGAAACTATTGTACACTTTGGCTTTTGTTACTGAGGACAAGAAAATAAATCCGTTGGCTTTCAAATCTTTTTCTACCGAAGTTATTGCTGATGAAGATATTATGAGTGAGAAAATAGATACTATTATCAAGAAAAGACTAAACGAAAACCATACTAGAGCAAGTTTTGAAAAAGCAAAAGATGGCAGTGAGCGTATGCTTTATGATGATTATTAAAGATTAAAATATGTTTCAATCCAAGAAAGATATCGTTTATGTAATCCTGGCAGGAATATTTATAACCAATGCTGTCGTGGCCGAACTTATTGGCGGAAAACTAATTCACGTTGGTCCATATGTAATGAGTGTCGGGATTTTACCATGGCCAATTGTGTTTATTACAACCGATTTAATAAACGAATATTTTGGCGAAAAAGGCGTTAAAAAACTGTCTTTAATAACTGCAAGTTTAATTGCTTATACTTTTGTTCTACTATTTTTTGCCTTAAAAATTCCAGCCGTTGTTGGGCAAGGATTGGTTTCTGACAATCAGTTTAATGGCGTGTTTGGTCAAAGTATGTGGATAATTGTTGGAAGTATTACTGCCTTTTTGGTTTCGCAATTGATAGACGTTAGTATTTTTCATTTCTTCAAAAATAAAACTGGCAACAAAATGATTTGGTTGCGAAGCACTGGTTCTACAGTAATTTCGCAATTATTTGATAGTTTTATAGTTCTAGGAATTGCTTTTTGGATGACCGGAAAAATGACTACAGAAGTTTTTATTGCATCGGCATTTACAGGATATTTTGTCAAATTAATAATTGCCATTCTAATGACACCTTTGATATATTTAGGTCATTCCTTAATAGAAAAATACATTCATGGAAAATAAAACACGTTGCGCTTGGTGCGAAAAAGACGATTTATATAGAGATTATCACGATAACGAATGGGGAAAACCTGTTTATGACGATGATAAATTATTTGAATTCTTAATTCTTGAAACGTTTCAAGCTGGATTGAGTTGGTACATGATTTTGAAAAAAAGAGAAACTTTTAGAATTGCTTTTGACCATTTTGATTACAAAAAAATAGCACAATATAACGAGGATAAAGTTCAAGAATTACTTCTCGATGCTGGAATTGTTAGAAATAAATTAAAAATTAGAGCTACCATTTCAAACGCCATTGCTTTTATGAAAGTGCAAGAAGAGTTTGGTAGTTTTTCTAAATACATTTGGGGTTTTGTTGATGGCAAACCAATAGAAAATAACAGAAGACATTTAAAAGAAGTTCCAGCAACTACGCCACTATCTGACGAAATTAGTAAAGATTTAAAAAAACGAGGTTTCAAGTTTGTAGGCTCAACTGTAGTTTACGCGCATATGCAGGCAACTGGAATGGTGAACGATCATGTGTTTGATTGTTGGACTCAAAGGTAGTTTTCGGTTTTTAGTCTCTGTTTTCAATCTCGGTTTTCAATCTCGGTTTTCAGAATTTAGAAGGCATAATTTAGAGTTTACTAAAACCTTTTTAAAGTAAAAAATCACTACCTTTAGTATAAAATTCACTTACCATGTTTCGTCATAAAGGAAGCCGAAGAACATTTACCCACAATTTACGATTGGCTTCTACCCTTTCCTTCATTGCTGGAATTGTAAACATTGCAGGCGTTTTATCAGTAGCGACTTTGACTACAAATGTTACTGGACATTTTGCTTTTTTTGCCGAACAAATTGCTTTGAAGAATTATTCTAAAGCCATTACAATAATTATTTATCTCTTGTTTTTCCTTCTTGGAGCTTTTGCTTCCAATTTTATGGTAGAACTTGCAATGCTAAAAAAACCACGAATTGCGCATGCTTTTCCAATGTTCTTAGAAATTATAATTTTGCTATTTGTTGGTTTTAGCAGTAATTTCTATCCAGATTATATTGCTTATTTACTGCTTTTTGCCATGGGATTACAAAATGCTTTGGTAACCAATATTTCGCAATCTGTAGTAAGAACTACACATTTAACCGGATTGTTTACCGACTTAGGAATTGAACTTTCTCAATTATTTTTCTTCAAAAAAGACGCCGAGCTAAAGCGATTGTCGCGTAGTATTTTCTTGCGATTGTCAATCATCTTTTTCTTTTTCTTGGGATGTGTTTTGGGCGGATTATTTTATGAAAACTTCCACCTGAAGATCTTGCTTTTTGCTGCATTAATATTGCTTTTTGCACTTCTTTTTGATAATATAATTGTGTATTACCATCTCACAAAAAGACGCATTAAATCAAGTCATCACGAAGAATAACAGTAATCGTTTAATTAAAAAAACTGTAAACTGAGATTGAAAACTAAAAACTAACTCTTCAAAATCCTCATAAAAGCAGCTCTTGAAATCTCAAAAGCACCTAGTTTTTCTAAATGATCGTTATGCACTTGACAATCCAACAGTTTGTAATTATTGACTTTTAAGTAGTCTATCAATTTTACAAAAGCAACTTTACTGGCATTGGGCACTTTAGAAAACATACTTTCTCCACAAAAAACGTGTCCTAAATCTACGCCGTACAATCCGCCAACTAGTTCGTTATTTTGCCAAATTTCTACAGACATTGCTTTTCCTTGATGATGCAATTCCGTGTAAGATTTTATTATATCGTTGCTAATCCAAGTTCCGTCTTGTCCCTTTCGTTCTATTTGTTGGCAATTTGCAATTACAGCTTCAAAATCTTTATTGAAAGTAACTTCAAAAATATTTCTATTAATGATATTGCGAAGGCTTTTAGAAACCTTATAATCGTGAGGATAAACCACCATTCGTTCGCTTGGCGACCACCAAAGTATGGGCTCGTCTGCATCAAACCAAGGAAAAATGCCGTTCTTGTAAGCCAACATTAGTCGTTCTGTAGACAAATCTCCACCAACTGCCAAAACACCTTCGTAAGAAGCTTCTTCAACTGGAGGAAAAAATAATTCTTTGGTTAGGAAATACATTTTTAAATAACAATTTCAAATATCAATGAAAAAGCCAGAAATTTAAGTACAACTTAAACTTCTGACTTTCATATTCTTACTTATAACTTTTTTAGAAAGGTAAATCGTCGTGTTCTTCTTCTTTAAAGTCTGTTGCTGGAGCAAATGCTTCTGCTGCTGGCATAGGAGGCATTTGTGCCGCAGATGGAGCTTCAGTAGCTATTCTCTCTACTTTCCAACCTTGAATGTCGTTAAAATATTTAGTTTCTCCTTGTGGATTAACCCATTCTCTACCTCTTAAATTGATAGCTACTTTTACAGGTTCACCAACTTTAAAGTTATTTAAAATATCACATTTGTCTTGCACAAAATTAATGCTAATAAACTGCGGATATTGCTCTTCTGTAGCAACTACCAATTCTCTTTTTTTAAACGAAGCACTCACTTGTTGCTCTGCATTAATCACTTTGATTTTTCCTGTAACTTCCATAATATAATTGTTTATTGTTTTGCTAAAAGCACTTTCCATGCGGTTAGCACTTCATTTTTATCTAAATAATCTTTAGCTAATTGGTATTTTTTAACTTCATCATCAGCACTCAAAACACCTTTAACTTCAAAATTTTGTTTTACAAATATAGTAATTTCTTCTTCTGTTGGCAAAGATTCTACATTTCCTAGTTTGCCCAAATCGTTACCATCAAAAACGCTACTTTCTTTCACAAAATCGGGAATTGCATCTACACCAATTCCTAATGTAGTTAGTGGTTTTTCAACTTCAAACAGACCTTTGTTGGCTCTAGAATACCAGTTGCCACCAAGTCTAGAAACCAAATCTATTTTTACTGGATCAATCACACCGTTTTCATCCAAAACAGCTTCATTGATATGAATTTTTACTACTTCACAAATTATCATATTTCCAGCACCACCTTCTGTACCCAAAGCAATAATTTGATTTACTTTACATTCAAACTGCACCGGACTTTCGGCAACTCGATAAGGTTTTACAATTTCCGACGGAATTGCTGTCAGCCCAGATTTGGCAAACTCATTTACACCATCAGGATATTCGGTACTCGACAACGACATTTGTTGTACAATCTCATAATTCACCACATTTATAACAACTTGTTTAGTTTCTTCGCAGTTAATTAACGTGTGTTTTATAGAATTATCTCGCACTCTTCGCGATGGCGAAAAAACCAAAATTGGCGGATTGGCACTAAAAATATTAAAAAAGCTAAACGGTGATAAATTGGGCTTTCCATTTTTGTCTATCGTACTTGCAAAAGCAATTGGTCTTGGCCCAACAGCACTCTGTAAATAACCTTGTAATTTGGCGGTAGAAACTTCTTTTGGGTCTATTGTTAGCATAGAAAAAATATTTCTACAAAGGTAAATTTTATTTTTTTTAGGAGCGAATGGCTTGGTGCTTTTTTATCAACCATTTTCCTGCTCTACGATGCAATCTTTAGTTGCGCTTTTTGCTTTGCAAAAAGCGCAACTAAAGGATTTCCACTACGATCAGGGCTAAAAAGTATTTGTCTTTTATAAAATTCAAATTTTAAAAACATCAGAATGGTAAATTTCATATTGGTACTATTTTATTTACATAATAGTAAACTTTCAAAAAATCATCACATTCAACATCTTCAATTCAAAAACCAAAAAAAACAACTCCGTATCAATTCTATTTTTTTTCTTACTTTTAAACAAAAATTCCTAAATGCAATTTTCCGAAAGAAGAAACACCACACGCTGGATCATCATCATTACATCATTTGTGATTGTTTTACTTATTCTTTGGAATACCTATTCTTTTTTTCAAATTTTTAAAAATGAAGAACGTGTAAAAATGCAAAATTGGGCGTTGGCTCAAAAAAAGTTAAACAGCGTTGATCCTAATGCCGATGTAGATGTTGAGCTTCCTTTTCAAATCATTCAAGAAGCTACAATTCCGATTATCGTGACCGAAAAAGATTCTATCATCAACACCAATAATATCGATCCTGATATTGAAAAAGACAAGGTTAAGCTAAATGCTTTTTTACAAAAACTGAAGAGCCAAAACGATCCAATTGTAATGAAAATTTCTGAAGGAAGAACTCATAATTTGTATTATGGTGATTCGTCTTTGTTGAATAAATTAAAATATTATCCTGTTGCTTTATTACTGATTATTTTTCTTTTTGGCGCCGTTGTTTACAACTTTTATAGAAGCACAAAAATGGCTACCCAAAACAAACTATGGGCTGGAATGGCAAAAGAAACAGCTCACCAAATAGGAACTCCATTGTCATCTTTAATTGGCTGGCTAGAAATTATGAAAGCCGATAATGTAGATGAAACTACGGTTACCGAAATTGAAAAAGACATTAACAGACTGCAAACCATTACCGAACGTTTTTCTAAAATTGGCTCCGAACCTGTTCTTGAAAATTTAGACATTATTAAAGAAACAAAAATGTCTTTTGATTATTTACAATCTAGATTTTCTAAGCAAGTCGAGTTTAGTTTTTCGGCTCCAAAAAATCCAATTTTGGTTTCTATAAATCCTGCGTTGCACAGTTGGACAATTGAAAATTTAATGAAAAATGCCATTGACGCTATGAAAGGCAGAGGAAGTTTAGGAATTGCCATAGAAAGCGACGGACAAAATATCAGAATAAATGTAACCGATTCTGGAAAAGGGATTCCAAAAAAACAATTTCGTCGCGTTTTCGAACCTGGATTTACCACCAAAAAAAGAGGTTGGGGTTTAGGATTATCGCTAACAAAAAGAATTGTAGAAGAATATCACAACGGAAAAATAAGAGTTTCTCATTCTGAAATTGATAAAGGAACTACAATGCAAATTGTCTATAAAAAAGCAAAACAATTATCGTAGTGGAATGCCCAACCAAGACACTTTTTTAAACATACCTTTTCGAGCTCCATTGCCTTTACTTAAATACTCTTTTACAAATTCAGATTGTTTTTCTGCTTGTTCAACCGCATCTAAAATTGATCTTTTTAAACCATTCAAACTAGCAGTGTTTTCGCTTCCAACAGAACCAATAGCATAAATTTCGTTTTTACATTTTACCAATTTATCCAACGGCGTCTGAATCATTTCTTTAATTGCAGCATCAGATATGGTAGGTTTAAAACTTTTATTTCTATACATAATAAAATCATTAAGCAATCCAACCGCTTGATTATAATTGGTCACAATTTGATTTATTTTTTCAACATTATTATTTTGTCTTATAACGGTAAACTCATTCTTTTTAGAATTGTAATAGTCAACTATCAAATTATTAACTAAGCCATTTTTTTCAACTCTTTGAGCGCAATCAAATGCTTTGTCGCCATCAGAAAGTTCATTGTATTTGTCAATTTCTGTAGCATAATCATAGGTTACTTTAGTCTTGCTTTGTTCAATTTTTCCGCTATAAAATTCCTGATTTGTTCTTGGAACGCTAAGAAACTGCCATAAATAATCAAATGGCATGTGAGAAAGAATCATTTTGCTTGGCTCGACCTTGTAATAAGCATTGTTTAGTTTTTTGAAATACTTATTGTTTAGTACATAACCTGCGCTCCAAGTTGGGTCAAAAAGAAACCATTTACCATCAATTTTAGAAGCACACCAAGCGTGAGAAATTGTAGCTATTTTTCCGTTTTGCTTTGTATATCCTAGAATTATGTACGTTTTAATTCCTATTTTACTCGCAATATCATTAAAAACCTCAGCAAAATGAATGCAAACACCTTTTCTTGATTTAAGGGTTTTTATTATTTTTTCTTGAGAAGAATCTGTAAAATTAGGTTCGTACATATTTGCGACATCATAGCTTATGTTTTTTGATGTCCAATAGAAAGCGGCTCTAATTTTTTCATTTTCAGTTTTAAAATTCGAATTAATATAAGCAGCTATTCCAGAAGTAGTTGCCGATGAACTATCTGGGATTACATCAATTTTTTTATCAATAGAAGTATAATCATTTAACACTTGTGCGAATGAAAAATTAATAAAAAACAATGAGAAAATTAGAAATTTAAACCTCATGATATTGAGTGCGTTATAATTAAAAACACCTGCAAAATTACTAAAACTTTGCAGGCGATTTTTATAGTAAAAAAAATGTTTTACAAATTACTTTGAATTGCTTTTGCTAAATCTTGAAACTCTTCTTTGGTTAAAGACACTTTATTTTGAAAACGCATTTCGTCCATTTCATTCAACGGAATTAAATGAACATGAGCATGAGGAACTTCCAACCCAACAACTGCCATTCCTATACGTTTGCACGGAACTGTTTTTTCTAGAGCAACGGCAACTTTTTTTGAAAAAGCCATTAACCCAAGATAGAAGTCATCTTCCATATCAAACAGTTTATTGATTTCTTGCTTTGGAATGCATAAGGTATGTCCTTTTGCATTAGGATTTACGTCAAGAAAAGCCAAGAAACTTTCATCTTCGGCAACTTTATAACATGGAATTTCTCCGTTTATTATTTTTGTAAAAATACTTGACATAATTAATCTCTTGAAATTTCTAAAATCTCAAACTTCAAAGTTCCGTTTGGAACTGTAATTTCTGCTATTTCTCCTACAGACTTCCCTAGTAATCCTCTTCCTATTGGAGAAGTAACTGATATTTTTCCTGTTTTTAAATCGGCTTCACTTTCGGCTACCAACGTATATTTCATTTCCATTCCGTTGGCTTGATTTTTAATTTTTACATTAGATAAAACCAAAACTTTAGAAAGATCCAAATGACTTTCGTCTATCAGTCTTGCATTAGAATGAACTTCTTCTAGTTTAGCAATTCGCATTTCTAACATTCCTTGTGCTTCTTTGGCTGCATCATATTCTGCATTTTCAGATAAATCACCTTTGTCTCTTGCTTCTGCTATATCTGCTGATGCTTTTGGTCGCATCACACTTTTTAAATAATCTAGTTCTTCTCTTAATTTTTTTAATCCTTCCGCTGTGTAATAAGATACGTTGCTCATAATTTCATTCATTTATTTTCTCCAACTTAACAAAACTATTTTGTTAAATTGAAGTTATTATTTTGTTTGTCGCATATAGAAAACAACTATTTAGTCGTTATCATAAAATAGAAAAAATCCCATCGGAACGGGATTTCTTTTTTCAAAGATATATTTTTTGTTTATTAAATTCCTATTTTTGTTTAATAATGCAATACAAAGTTAACTAATTTAATTTTTTTTGAACCAACTATTTTATAAAATTTTTAAAATGAAAAAAACACTTCTTTTATTACTGCTTTC
Source organism: Flavobacteriaceae bacterium (assembly GCA_019752245.1). Classification (GTDB taxonomy): domain Bacteria; phylum Bacteroidota; class Bacteroidia; order Flavobacteriales; family Flavobacteriaceae; genus Flavobacterium. Next base: position 826 of record JAIEMH010000145.1, on the reverse strand, counting down.
CGCATTTATTTTTGGTTGTAGTAAAGACAAGTTTAACAATAATAACCCATATTTACCCAATTATAGTTTTTCTATGGAAGTTAACACAAACTTGCCTACTTACAGTCAAGTTCAATTTACTGGGAATGCTGTAAAAATTTATCCACCAAACGGTCCGTCAAGAGGCGTTATTTTGTTTAATACTGGAAGTACTTACAATGCTTTTGATGGCGCTTGTCCCAATCAAGAGTTGACTACTTGTTCAAATTTAATCATTAGTGGCTCAAATGCGAATTGCGAATGTGGTAGCGAAAATTATAATTTGTTTACAGGTCAAAGTCCAGGCAAACAATATCCACTAAAACAATATCGAACTGAAGTAAATGGAACCATCATTAGGGTTTATAACTAATAAAAAAAAGCCAAGTCGGAAATTCCAACTTGGCTTTTTAAACAAAATATAAAAACCTAAAATTTTAAAGTTGCACCAACCAAGAAATTTCTGGTAGCTTGCGGATAATATCCTGCGCCTTCAATGGTAGTTGTTACACCTGGTGTAGAAAAATCATCATTATAGGTATAGAAATAACCGTTGGATTCATATTTATGATTTAGAATATTATTTACCAATCCCGAGAAAAGAATGGACTTTAATCCTTTATTGATGTTCCATAAATAGGTAATATTAAAATCGTGATTGCTGTAAGCTTTCAAAACCGATTTTTGCGAATCGATATTGCCCATGTATTGTTTACCTACATATTTAGAAATTAAATCAAGGTCAAAATTCTTAATTACTTGATAGGTAAAAATAGAAGAGCCAATATAATTAGGAGAGAAAGCAATA
>JAIEMH010000267.1 GCA_019752245.1 Flavobacteriaceae bacterium | reverse complement strand
AGTGTAAAATACCTGCTAAAAGCAGACATTAACCCAGAACCAATGGCCGATTTTATGTACCAACTGGCTCAAAAACAAGAAGTACCTGATGCTTTTGCTTGGATTTCAACCCATCCAGAATCAGAGGAACGCGCCAAATACATCTTGGATTATCTAAAAGGTAAAAAGTACAAAAAGACACAAACAATCACAGTAGCTAACTGGAAACTGTTTCAAGAACAAGTCAAGAAATTAGAATAGCACAGTGTACTCCTACTTATTTTATTAATTTTTCAATATCAATATTGTCTGGTAATCGTCCTACGTTTTGCAATTTGATGGCCGCCAACTTTTGAGCGATAGTAATACTCGAATTCAAATCGTTATCATGCAATTGTGCATAAAGAAAACCTGTCCAAAAAGCATCGCCTGCGCCAGTAGTATCTTTAATATCTTCCAATGGAATTGCTTTTTGAAAAAACAATCCTTTGGTAACATCCGATAAAACAACACCTTTCTTCCCTTTTGTAAGACAAATAGTGGAAGCGCCTAAATTGTGAAAATAATCAAAAATATAATCCTCCGATTTTACTTCTGCAAACAATCTATAACAATCATCTTCACTTATTTTAACCAACGGATCATTAGATAAATATTCTTTCAAAATTAATTTGGCTTCTTCTCTATTGGGCCAAATTCGCTCTGAAAAATTAATGTCAATACTTAATTTCAATCCCAATTCTTTAGCTTTTTTAGCTCTGTTCAGAATCGTAGTTCTGGCTGGATTTTTACTCAATGCAAAACAAGTTGTATGAAATATTTTGGCAGCAGCAATAATATCATCAGGTAATTGGGTTTCCACAATTTCACAATCGGCTTCTCTAAACGGAATAAAATCAGGTGTTTCTGTAGATTTTGAAACAAAAATTACCGAAGTTGGAGCCGTTTCCGACTTTCCTATTTGAGTAGTAACAACATTATTAGCTTTTAATTTCCTAATAACATAATCGCCCAATCCATCTTGACCGCAAGAAGCAACCAAAACCGATTTTAATCCCAAACGAGTAGCATTTACAGCAACATTTGTAGGCGAACCTCCAAGAAAACGATGGTAATCTTTGGTTCTGTTTATAGAAGTATTAATTTCATGACCTATGAAATCAATAAGTACTTCTCCGATGCTTATGATGTCTATTGATTTATTCAAAATTATAGTAATAGTTTAAAGTTTGTGTGTAAAGATTGATGTACTAAAATAGTTGCCGCTGCGCTCCAAGCACAAAACGCCACACCATTAGGTTCTTGTGTGTTGGTATTGAAATTTTCGTAGAAAGAATAATTGTCTTTGGCATTAGCGGCTTCGATGCTTTTTAAAATTAAATGGGCTTTTTTGGTCTGACTTTTTTCTACCAATGCCATTCCAAAAAAACCATTCACCATAGTCCAACTTCCACCATTGTGAAATTCATAGGGATGATTTCTAAATTCGTATTTACAATTGTTTTTTAACAAACTCCAATACTCGTCGTTTTCAAAAACTGGCGGCCAAAAAGCAGGCAACAATCCCAAATGGGTTTCTGCTGCAAGTGCGTTTGAGAACTCTAAAATGGTATTTTGAAATTCATTAGAACCAATATTTAAGAGCAACGCTAGCGAATTTGCAAAAGCATCAAAAGGCGATTTATATCCAGAAGGCGAAAATGAACAAGGCATGTAGGAGGCAAATTCTATGGCATTATAAGCACGTTCATGAAATTTTTCTCCAACAGCTTTAGGCGTAAAGTTTAGAATAATTTGATTAGTAATATTCTCAATTTTATTAGAAAGCACCGATTTTTTTATAAAATGATTGTAACTTCTTAATGCCCAAAGACGAAGCAATTGATCGTATAAAACATAACCATCCGTAATGTATTCATCAGCCCAATTTCCGGAAAGTGGAACATACAACAGATGTTTGTTATTAAATTCCCAAGCATCCAAAAGGGATAAGCATTTTTCAATATTGGGTTCGTGTTTGGCTAAAAAATCGGTATCTTTTTCATAAAATGCATATTGACAAACGCCAATAATATACCAAGTTACAGCATCAACTCTTCCTGCCAAACCACCATAGCTTACTTCAAATTTATTTTCTGAAACAAGTACGTTAGAAGGAATAGTCCCTATATTATGTTGATGATCGGCCAACGTATTTAAAGTATTCTTGAAAGTCAAAATTAACTTTTCATTTCCTGATGCTAAAGCAGACAAACCACAGATAACGCCATCTCGAGCCCAAACTCTTTTGTAATTAGACGTGTTTTCTGCACTGGCTAAAAAACCATTTTCTGTAGCAACATCTTGCAACAATTGAATTGCTTTTATGTAATCTAAATTATTCACCTTGTACTATTTGGTTTTTATTTTTAACAGTAATAAACAACGTTAGAATGGCGCCAATAATTAAAAATACACCAGCTAATTTAATAACATTCATCGGATTTTTTCCTAACAAATCATATACAAAATACTGCATCGTTAAAATTTGTATAGCCATTGGAATGACAATAAACATATTGAAAATTCCCATATAAACACCTGTTTTTTCTTTAGGAATAGAACCTGCTAAAAGCTGATAAGGCATTGCCATCATTGATGCCCAAGAAATCCCTAATCCAAAAGAGTATAAGAAAATAGTAGTAACCGGAATATTTGAGCCAAACGGATTGTGCATCACAAATAAAACGGCACTATTGTTTAATAATGGAATGCATAAAAGTCCTATTCCACCCAAGGTCAACGCTATAAAATGAACTCCTTTTGCTCCAATTTTTAAAGCTAAAGGCACTAGCAAAAAAGCTACCATAAAACAGATAATATTGTAAGTTCCGTTCAAACTTCCTGTAAGTAATTGTGCTTTAGAAAAACCTTCTGAAGCTTGATCTGTTGTACCAAATAACGAAAGTGAAAGTGATGAAGTTATGTATTGCCAATAGCAAAACATCGCATACCATGTAAAAAATTTAACTGGTATTAGTTGTTTCATTGTCAGCGGCATGGTTCTAAAAGCTTCCAAAATATCATGCCAAACGGTGTTAAAAAGATTTTGCTTTTTCTTTGCTTCAATAACAAGCAATTCTTCGGCTGTTGGAGGAAATTCTCTGGTAGTTATAATCGAAATTAAAACCGAAACAATTGAGGCAAAAGCACCAATAAAGAAAGCCCAATAAGTATAAGTTGGAATGCCATTTGCCATTTTATCGGTTATGGCCAAAAAGCCTAATGATACTAAAATTGCTGGTGTAAAATTGGCCAAAGTAATTCCGAAACCGGTAAAAAAACTTTGCATTAAAAACCCCAACGACATTTGTTTGTCGTTTAATTTATCAGCAACAAAAGCACGGTAAGGTTCCATAGCCACATTATTTGCAGCATCTAAAATCCATAATAAACTAGCAGCCATCAATAGCGAACTAGAAAAAGGCATGACCAATAAAGCAATGCTAGAAAGAATAGCGCCAATTAGAAAAAAGGGTTTTCTGCGTCCGAATTTTGGCGACCAAGTTCCGTCACTTATTGCACCAATTATAGGCTGAACAATCAATCCTGTAATTGGTCCAGCAAGCCAAAGCATTGGTAAACTAGCTTCGTCTGCACCCAAATATTTATAAATAGCACTCATGTTGCTTTGTTGCAAACCAAAACTGAATTGAATGCCAAAGAACCCAAAATTCATATTCCAAATTTGCCAAAAATTCAATCTAGGTTTACTTAAATTCATAGTGCATTTTTTATTTTTAAAAGAACAATTCCTGAGCCACAACAGCTCAGGAATTGTTAACTAAACAAATTAACATGAAATTTTAAAATCTGTAAGAAACTGCCATAGAAATTGATCTACCCGGCAAAGGTCTTGCTCTTACATAATTTGTTGTGTTTTCTGTAATACTTCCTTCTTCTGTCTCTGTGATAGCTAAAGTATTGAATAAATTATTTCCAGAAAGATTTAAGGATAATCCTTTTGTGATAGCAACATCAACAAAACAATTCATTACCATAAAACCCTTCATTACCAATTTGTTATCATCTTGAGTAAACGCTTTAGATTGTCCAATAAAACTCAAACCTGCTGCAGTATTACTTTTACCAAATTTATAAGATGGAATAAAATTGTACATCAATTTTGGTTGTCTTCTTGGCTCATTTCCATCGTTAGATCCTGAAGTGATTTCTGCTTTTGTATAAGTCAAACCTCCTCTTAAATTTAAATCTTTAGTAGCATTGTAAGCCGTTTCTAACTCCAATCCTAGTGATTTATAATTGTTTTTGATAATAGATTGTGTCGTTGCTTCAAAACCACCTTGCTCGTCAGTTTTGGCTTGAAATACTGTAGCATAAACATATCCTTTAGAGAATTTTTGTTTAAATCCAACCTCAGCCTGTGTCAAAAAGTCTAAAGCGTTGATTTTATCGCCATCCAAATAATTCAATCCAGAAAATAAAATTCTATCCGCTTTAGCAGAAGCACCTCTACTTACTCTTGCAAATACCGATTGATTTGAAGTTAATAAATAATTAGCACCTACAGAATAAGACACATAGTTGTAATCATAGTTTACTGCAGTTTCATTAGACGTATTTACTGCAAACACATTAGATTCTGCTGGAGAAATAGTGCCGTCGTTATTGATATCATAAGCCGATGAAGTGCCACCAGCGAACGAACCAGTTACTTTTCCTGAATCATATCGCAAACCTGCTTCCAACGATAATTTATCTGTAGCTTCAAATGAGATGTTGGCATAAGGAGCAGAAACATTATATTGTGTATCATAATTTCTAGCTAAATTTCCCCAAGCTGGAGTTCCATATGCATACAATCCGTTTTCAGATAATAAGGTGCCGCTTCCGTTAGTAACATTTAGCAATCTTGGGTTGTTATCTGAAACTTCTTGTAAGTAAGAATTCCACAACCATGACATAGAAATATTTTGAAATGATTTAAAATAACCAGCTGTAATTACTACATTATCAAACTTTTTAGTCACTTTTAAATCATTCATAAAGTTATTGAAATTGTTCAATTGTGTATCAAACATGTGAATTCTTGCAACCAATCCGTTAGCCGAATTAAAAGTAGCACCATTATCAGCATACGTCAATGTTGAACCAGCTCCAAAAGAGTTAGCAATAGTTGCAGCCGAAGCTACTTCTGCTGGAAAAGGAGCAATAAAGCCACCGCTGTTGGAAGAAAATCTACCATTTTCAGATATTTTCCAATCGTTTTCTAAATTGAAGTTAGCACTTGCACCTATAGATTTAGAAACTGGGTGCATTCCATCGGCAACAGCTACTCTTCTTGGTGCTCCGTCTGGACCTAAACCAACATTATGATTAAGATAAATAGATTGCAAAGCGCCATTAGTGGCATCAAATCCTGGAATACTTCCCCAAGATGGATTAGCGTTTGTTCCTGTAACTTGAACCGGCATTGGCATATAAGCTGCTGCTCTATCGTTTAAGAATTTAGTATAAACAGTTACCGAACCGTTTTGAAATTCTTTAGTAATATTGAATTTAAATTGTCCGCCATTATTGGCCGTGAAACCTGTTTTTCTTACACCTTCACCAACTCTGTAAAATCCTCCAGTGTGAAAATACAATCCATCACCAATTTTAGCACCATAATCAAAGTCGGTTCTAAAATTGTTATAATCTACTCCTACTCCTGTTGTGATTCTTCCGCCTTCCGTTTTACCAGTTTTACTAATAAAGTTAATGATACCGCCAGGAGAATTTGTAGCTAAAATAGAAGCCGAACCTCCACGAATAGCTTCAATTTTGGCAACGTTACCGTCAAATCTAGTAAAAATATCTGCTGTAGCAAATGAAATGTCTCCAAACAACAATACCGGAAGACCATCTTCTTGAATTTGTAAATATTTAGAACCTCCAGAAGAAATAGGCACACCACGAACTGCAATGTTAGAATTTCCTTCGCCACCAGAAGACTCTGAACGAATACCAGGAATCGTTCTAAAAATTTCTGCTGTTGATCGAGGTGCCGATTGCTCTATTTGTTTCACATCCATTGTTGTGATAGAAACACTCGACTTAATTTTTGTTCTCGGACTAACAACTCCTGTAACCACAACTTCTTCAAGATTGGATGCGTCGTCTTGAAGTTCAAAATCAAGTATTGTATCGCCATTAATTTGAGTATCTTTTTTGCTGGTTTTAAATCCAACATAAGAGACAGAAACGGATACCGTTCCGTTTGGTATTCCAGAAATTGAGTATGTACCTTCAGAAGAAGTAGTTGTAGATTTAGAACCTGCAACAACGTTTGCTCCTGCAACAGCAACACCTTTGCTATCGGCAACTTTTCCTGACAAAACACCACTTTGAGCAAATGATTGATTTACCAGCATTAAAACTGCTAAAAACATCATTTTTTTCAAAAAATTAGTAATTTTCTTCATTTTAAGATTTTTGTTTGATTAATAAAATTGGTCGTTTAATTATTCGAAATTATATTTTTTAATGCTAAATAATTGTCAAATTAGCATCGAAAACGTTTTCGAAATTAACGAAAACGTTTTCGATTTCAGAATTAAAATTATTTTCACCATATTTGTTAAATGAAAGAGACAACTTTAAAACAAATTGCTGAAACTTTAGGAATTTCCATTACAACCGTTTCTAAAGCGCTAAAAAATTATCCCGATGTAAGTCAAAAAACCAAAAAAGCTGTTTTAGATCTTGCCAACAGTTTGCAATATACTCCAAACTCTTTTGCTGTTAATCTTAGAACCAAAGAATCAAGAACCATCGGACTGATAATACCTGAAGTTGTACATCATTTTTTCTCGAATGTAATTAATGGAATTATTGCCGAAGCTGAAAAAAACGGCTATTTAGTTATCATTCTTCAATCTAACGAATCGCTTGAATTAGAAAAAAAACAAGTCGAACTACTCCTTAATAAAAGAGTTGATGGCATTATTATTTCGCTTTCCAACGAATCTAATGATGACAATCATCTTAAAGAAATTATCAGAAGAGAAATTCCATTTGTACAGTTTGATAAAATTGCAAAGTTAATTCCCAGTTCTAAAGTTATTATTGACGACCAAAAAGCAGCCTTTGAAGCCGTTGAACATCTTATCAAAAAAGGATGCAAAAAAATAGCACACATTCGCGGACCAGTAAATCCACAAAATGCCATTGATAGATTTTTAGGATATAAAAAAGCACTAATAAAGCACAACATTCCTTTCGACTCTAAACTGGTTTATACTTGTAAAAGTGTCACATTTGAAGAAGGAAAAGAATTTGCAGAACAAATAATCAACGAACATCAAGACGTAGATGGTATTTTTATAATTACCGATTTGGTCGCGGTTGGCGTCTTGGCTTATTTTAACGAAATCAAAATAAAAGTACCACAACAGATCAAGATTATAGGTTTTAGCAACTGGTTTATGTCGCAAGTGATTACTCCAAAACTTAGTACTGTTGACCAACCAAGTTATGAAATGGGCGTACAATCTTTTAATTTGTTATTAGAAGAAATGAACCATCGCAAAGAGTTAAAAGCATTTGAACCAAGAACAATAGAACTCACTACTAGTATCATTGAAAGAGAATCTTCTTTGTAAAAGAAAATTTACAGTTCAAAAAAAAATAATTTGTAACAGAACTATACAAAAATCAACTAATAGTAGAATAATTTATTAATCAAACAAATAACTAAAATATGAAGAACTTCAAATTAACCCTTTTTGCTGCAAGCATACTGCTAGTATCATGCAACAAAAAGGCAGAATTAACTTCGGGTATTACCAAAAAAAACATGGATACTCTTGTTAAACCCGGAGATAATTTCGAACAATATGTAAATGGAACTTGGAAAAAAAACAACAAAATTCCAGCAGACAAGGCTTCTTATGGTGCCTTCGACATGTTGTACGACCAATCTCAAAAAGATGTAAAAGCTATTATTGAAGAAGCATCTAAAGGTAATTTCGCAGAAGGTTCTAACGAACAAAAAATTGGCGATTACTTCAGTTCTTTTATGAACAGAAAAGACCGCGATGCCAAAGGTATCAAACCTATTGAAGCTGATTTAAAAAACATAGATGCTATTGCAAATTACAGCGACTTAGCAGCTTATTTTGGCAAATCCAACAGAACTGGTGTTGCAATACCATTCTCTATTGCCGTTACAGAAGATTTTAAAGATCCTAAACAATACACACTAATGAGTTGGCAAGGCGGATTAGGTTTGCCAGAGCGCGAATATTATCTTAAAAATGACGCCAAAATGGTGGATATCCGAAAGAAATATGTTGCTCATGTCGAAAAAATGCTGCAATTGGTAGGAATTGCTAACCCAACAGAAAGCGCTGCTAAAATTATGGCTTTGGAAACCACTTTGGCTACCAATCACATGACAAAAGAAGACACTAGAAACACTGCAGCTTTATACAATAAATATGCTGTTGCAGATTTAAAAAAATTAATGCCCGATTTCGATTGGACGACAATGCTTAAAAACGCAGGTATTGAAAAAGAAAAAAACATTGTAATTTCTCAAGTTGCCTACACTAAAAGCCTGAACAACATAATCAAAAACACCTCAATTGATACTTGGAAAACCTATCTTAAATGGAGTTTAATTAACAATACCGCTACACATTTAACATCAGATTTAGATAAGCAACATTTTGAATTTTACGGAAAAACACTTTACGGAACCGAAGTTCAAGAAGAAGACTGGAAACGTGCTGTAAATGCTGTAAATGGTGGTTTAGGCGAAATTGTTGGTAAAGTATATGTAGAAAAACATTTCTCTCCAGAAGCAAAAGAACGCATGGTTGGTTTGGTTAAAAACCTTTTAAAAGCGTACGCCGAAAGCATCAAAAAACTTGATTGGATGAGTGAAAACACCAAAAAAGAAGCCTTGGCTAAAGTAGATAAATTCATGATCAAAATTGGTTATCCAGACAAGTGGAGAGATTACAGTGCTCTAAAAGTAGTCAAAAACGATTTATACGGAAATGCCGAAAGAGCTACAGAATTTGAATACAACAGAATGATCAACAAACTAGGTAAACCAGTAGACAGAACCGAATGGGGAATGACACCTCAAACAGTTAATGCTTACTACAATCCAACTCTAAACGAGATTGTATTTCCTGCAGCTATTTTACAACCGCCTTTCTTCGATTTAAATGCTGATGATGCCGTAAATTATGGCGGAATTGGAGCTGTAATCGGTCACGAAATCGGACACGGATTTGACGATCAAGGAAGTACTTTTGACGGCGATGGTGTAATGAGAAACTGGTGGACACCAGCCGATTTAACCGCTTTCCAAACCAAAACAAAAGCATTAGTAGATCAGTACAGCGCTTTCAAGGCATTTCCAGATTTAAATGTTAACGGTGCTTTTACCTTAGGAGAAAACATTGGTGATTTAGGCGGATTAAGCATTGCTATAAAAGCCTACAAAATGTCACTTAACGGAAAAGAAGCTCCTGTAATGGACGGTTTCACCGGAATTCAAAGAGTATTTTTAGGTTGGGGACAAGTTTGGTTAGACAAATCTCGTGAAGAAGCGTTGAGAAGCCAAATTGCAGGTGATCCGCACTCTCCAGCTAAATTTAGAATTAACGGTGTGGTGCGTAACGTACCTGAATTCTACGAAGCTTTCAAAATAAAACCTACAGATTCGCTTTATTTAGCACCTGAAAAACGAGTTAAAATTTGGTAATCAAAACCATATAAAACAAAAAAGTCCAACAGTAGTTGGACTTTTTTTTATTTCTAAAATTTAATTTCTTATTAGCTTTTTGGCAAAGGCGCACCAACGGCAACCGAACAAAGATGTCCTTCTTGACCGTGTGGCGGATTCATTCCTGGCGCAGTAACTATTGGAGATACTGATGGCGCAGGTGTATTATTAGTCGTTGTTATAGTAGCTCCATTACTTGTAACCGCTCCCGAAGGATTTTTAGAAGAAATAGTAGTAGAGGCTGAAGGCTGAGTCGCAGGTGCTTTTCCTGGAGGCGAATTTAAAGGTGCTCCAACAGGAATATCACAACGATGTCCTGGTTGACCATGCGAAGGATTCATTCCTTTGCCAACCACAACTGGTGCTGACGCAGTAGTTGTTGTCGCTGTATTCGCCGTTGAACTCGAACCAGAAGGTTGCGAATACATAATTGAATTCATATTTGGACCAGCAGCAACTTGTGATGCTTGCTGCGTTGGTGCGGCTGGTGCAACCGCAGTAGTATCAACCGTACTTTCTGTAGTAGCCTCATTTTCTAATGGAGCTTCTTCTTTTTTACAAGAGGTTAAGAATAGCGAAACCATAACAAATAAACCTAAAATATTTTTCATAGAAATTATAATTAATTAGCAAATCCAAATATAATAATTTTAATCAACTTACGAAAATCACAAATAAAACGCAAAAAGAAGCAGCAAACCATTAATAAGTCGTAACTTTAAGTAGCAAATAATTGCAACATCACTAAATACATTGACAAAATGAAAGTAGCTAACAGATTGGGCGTTTGGATGGATCATACTACAGCGCAACTAATGGAATATTCTAGTGACGATTTCGAAATAAATACCGTAGAATCGAAGTTTACAGAACCGCTTCATCAACAAAGCGAATTGCATAGTGAAAACAAAATGCACAACAAAGAAAACCATTCGTTAAAAGCTTTTTACAAAGAGCTAATGGAAATTATAAAAAACTACGACGAAGTACTTCTTTACGGTCCAACCGATGCCAAAACAGAATTGTTCAACCTCATCAAAGCAGAGCATCGTTTTGATAAATTAAAAATTGAGACCAAACAAGCCGATAAAATGAGCGACAAGCAACAACATGCGTTCATCAAAGACTATTTCTCTAAACTGCTCAACTACGACAACTCGTTTAACAAATAAAAAAAGAAAACAACCTAAAAAGACTTTCAGCGATGAAGGTCTTTTTTTATGGAATCAAGAAGTTAAAAGAACTATCTTTATAAAGTTTAATACGGCTCAATTCATGAAAAAACACTTCCAAATACTAGTTGTAGTGGTTACCCTAATCCTTTTGTCAAGCACTATTTTCAGTTGTGAAAAAGCAAATTCGAACGGTAAAAACAAAACTGCAACTAAAAAAGCAAAAGTCGATTCATTAAAAAAAGCAAAAAGATTGCTTCTAGATACTGTTGATTATAAAAAAAGAATTACAGTGCTTAGCAGTGGCGACACCACAGGAAAATGGACAGTAAAAACAGTTTATCCACTGACAGGAGCGCTATTACCTTATAAAAGAATTATAGCATTTTACGGAAATTTATATTCCAAACGAATGGGAATATTAGGCGAACTTCCCAAAGACGAAATGCTAAAAAAACTGCAAGAAGAAGTGGCGTTGTGGAAAGCGGCCGATACAACTTTGGAAACCGTTCCTGCATTACATTACATTGCAGTTACAGCGCAAGGCAAAAATGGAAGCGGCAACAACTACCGCCTTCGAATGCCTTTCAAGCAAATTGATACAGTTATGGCATGGGCAAAAGAAATCGATGCCTTAGTATTCCTGGACATTCAAGTAGGACACAGCACCGTAAAAGACGAAATAACGATGCTAACAGACTACCTAAAACTACCAAACGTGCATTTGGGCATCGACCCAGAATTTTCAATGAAAAACGGAGAAATCCCAGGATCTAAAATTGGAACCATGTCGTCCGATGATATTAATGATGCCATTGCTTTTCTCACTACAGTAGTCAAAGAAAACAACCTGCCACCCAAAGTTTTAATTGTACACCGTTTTACCAAAAAAATGATAACCGATTATGATAAAATTACGCCTACACCACAAGTACAAGTAGTAATAGACATGGACGGATTTGGAAGCAAAGAACTAAAAAGAGCAACTTGGCTAAGAACCATTTATCCCGAACCAGTGCAGTTTACAGGATTCAAACTCTTCTATAAAAACGACACCGAAGGCAAAAACGAAATGTACACACCACAAGAACTATTACAATTCACCCCAAAACCCATTTACATTCAATACCAATAGCGATTGCAAAAGTCAATTTCAAATGTCTGGCTTAATCTATTCTCTTTATTCTTTCTTCCCTACTCTCACTTAAAAAAAACATCACAAAAACTTATCTAAATTGTAAATTTCAACCCAACCCAACCCAAGTTGATAACGATTTATAAAGATAAAAACCATTTCATTTGACAATTCTTTGTTTGTAGATTAATGCTACTTTAACACCAATGAAAGAGTTTTGTAGCACATTTAATACTACACAACTATGCCTAAAAACTGCACTAAAATACTATTTTTACTAACCTTAGTAATGATAACCTCTTGCTCTTGGGGACAAACATTAGTTCATTATTGGAACTTCAACAACAACGCATCGGTTAGCACAATTACAACACCAACGCAAACAGTTGGTGGCGCAACATTAAACGCAATTGCTGGCGGAATAAGCGCAATTGATTTTGCTGGCGGAACAGGTCAAAACTTTAATGTTTTAAATCTTAATGCACGCAACAGCGATGGT
>JAIEMH010000159.1 GCA_019752245.1 Flavobacteriaceae bacterium | reverse complement strand
AACACAGACTGTAATGACAACAATACTGCTGTAAATGTTTTAATCACTTTCTACCAAGACTTAGACGGAGATACTTTTGGTAATCCATCTGTTTCAACCCAAGCTTGTACGCAACCTGTTGGTTATGTAACTAACAATGCTGATTGTAACGACAACCAAATTCAGTACGCTGATAATGATAATGATGGTTTCGGTTCAACTACTCAAGTGGCTTGTGGTGTAACCAACAACACAGACTGTAATGACAACAATACTGCTGTAAATGTTTTAATCACTTTCTACCAAGACTTAGACGGAGATACTTTCGGTAATCCAAATGCTTCAACCCAAGCTTGTACGCAACCTGTTGGTTATGTAACTAACAACACCGATTGTAACGATAATCAAATTCAGTTCGCTGATAATGACAACGACGGTTTCGGTTCTACATCTCAAGTAGCTTGTGGTGTAACTAATAACTCAGATTGTAATGACAACCAAATTCAGTACGCTGATAATGATAATGATGGTTTCGGTTCAACTACTCAAGTAGCTTGTGGCGTAACCAACAACACAGACTGTAATGACAACAATGCTGCTGCAAATGTTTTAATCACTTTCTACCAAGATTTAGATGGAGATACTTTTGGTAATCCATCTGTTTCAACCCAAGCTTGTACGCAACCTGTTGGTTATGTAACTAACAATACTGATTGTAAAGACAACCAAATTCAATATGCTGATTTAGACAATGATGGTTTCGGTTCTTCAACTCAAGTAGCTTGTGGTGTTGCTAACAATACTGATTGTAATGATAACAATGCTAATGCAAATGTTTTAATCACATTCTACCAAGATGTAGATGGAGATACTTTTGGTAATCCATCTGTTTCAACTCAAGCTTGTACACAACCTGTTGGTTATGTAACTAACAATGCTGATTGTAATGATACTAATGCATCTATCAACGCCCTTAACACCTATTACCAAGATTTAGATGGTGATGGTTATGGAAATCCAGCTGTTTCATTAGCTTCATGCACACAACCTATTGGTTATGTAGGTTTTGGAACAGATTGCGAAGATACAAATGCAGCTATTCATCCAGGTGCAATAGATGTTTGCTACGATGGATTAGACAATGACTGCAATGGTATTATCGACAATGTTGGTCTTCCTGGTGGATGTTCACCTATTGTAACTGTTATGCAACCTACAATTTGTGGAAGTACAATTTCTGCATTCACTGTTACTTTGAAAGCAATAACTGTAACAGGTGCACAAGGTTATAGATTCAGAATTACTAAAGTTGATAAAAACACTAACTTACCAATTGCTGCGTCAGTATTATTTGATCGTCCAGTAAATAACTTAGCGCTATCTAACATTGCAGGTATTACTTATGATTCAAGATACCAATTTGAAGTAGCCATCAAGTATAATAATGTTTGGCAACCATACTATGGTTCATCATGTTTTGTTGACACACCAAATCCAGTAAGCACAATTGAATCACAATGTGGATCAACTTTAACTACACTAAACCAATACATTATGACAACCTATGTTCCTAATGTAAATGCATACCGTTTTAGAGTGACTCAATTAAACAGTTCTCTTCAACCTGTGGGAAGTCCTCAAATTACAACTCAAGGACTTAACAAATTTAATATGTCTCAATTGACTGGAATTTTATTTGCAACCACTTATAGAGTTGAGGTAGCATTACGTAATACAGACGGAACGTTCTTAGAGTATAATGCTCCATGTAACATAACGACTCCTGCACATCCAACTACTCATTTAAGAGATTCACAATGTGCTAACTACAGTGTTTCTAGTAATACAGAGGCAATTGTTGCCAATGCTATTTCTGGAGCTACTGCTTATCGTTTTAGAGTTTTCAACAATGCTAATTATGATGTCACGTATACTAACAGTTTGAATAAGTTTACATTAAATAATTTTAGTGGATTAGTTTCTGGATCGACTTATTCGGTTCAAGTAAGTGTTAAATTTCCTAATCAACCTGACTTTGGACCTTACGGACAAACATGTACAATTCTTAAACCTAGTAATACAGCAAAAACAATTGTTGAAGATAATCCAATTAAAGATCTTGAAGTTTCGATTTATCCAAATCCATTTAGTGATAGCTTTAATATTAAAACTGAAAACATATCATCTGATAAAATAAATATTTCAGTTTATGATTTAGCAGGAAGAACAATTGAAACTAAACAAATAGATCCTAAAGAATTAGAAACAATATCAGTAGGAAGTTCTTATCCAAGTGGCGTCTATTCATTACTGTTTACTCAAGGCGAAAATGTAAAAACAATTAGAATAATTAAAAGATAAGTAAAACCAAAAATAATCCTAAAAGCCATCAAAATAAATTGATGGCTTTTTTTATTAAATCTCAATCTAGTAATTTATTTATCATATCATAAGTATTTAAAAAAATATTATTGTAAGAATAATATTGTTTAAATAGTTTTAAAATGCATTTTATCGATTTTTATTGTATTTTATCGATTAATTATTTTTTTTATTTGATTTACAACCCTACTTTTGTTATGTCAAATTAAAAGAATAGCCAGATATATGATTTCTAGCTATCTATAAAAATTAAATCATAAGTTAAACCCTAAGAATTATGAAAAATTTTACATTAACGAAAAGATCAATTAAATTAATACTTTTACTCGTATTATTTCCTTTAGCATCATTTTCACAAACTGTTTTATATTCTGAAACTTTTGAAAGCGGAACAGGCACTTGGACTCCTGGATCAAACGTAACTCAAAGTGGTGCTGCACCATACCAAGGCACAAAATCACTTCGTTTTAGAGGATCATCGGGAATGACCTTAACTTCTCCATTGTTAGGAATCAACACTTTAGGTTACAACAAGATTGATGTTAAGTTTTTTTTAAACACTACTGGTAACGTTGGTGAATCCATAACACTTCAGTACAGACCTAATACATTAGCTGCCTGGGTAGACGTAAGAGTTTACACAATTGGTAGTGCAGGAACAGGACTAAAAGACATGAATGTAACAAATACGTACCATGCTTTTTATGGTACAATTTTCTCTACAACTTCAACTTTTTCTGCAACTAGTCAATTTCAGTTTGTAGCAAATTTAGCAAGTACTTCTAGATATTTCTACTTAGATAATTTGTCTATTACAGGAACAACATACAACACAATAACAAATGGTCCTGGAGGTGTAACTGCAAATTTAGAAACTTGGTTAAGAGCTGATAAAATTGACGGAACAGGAGTTGTTGCAGATAATGCTGTGGTAAATAAATGGGAAGACATTGGAAAAGGTAATGACGCTTCTGTTATTGATGCAACTAATGCAACTATTACAAACAGACCTTCATATAAAAACAACTCTACAAACAACATTAACTTTAATCCGGTAGTAAACTTTAATAATACTCCTGCGGGATCAATAAGTGATTTTACTGGGTTAACAAACAAAGCAGAACTTAATGCAACTAGCGGTTTTTACACTAACGAACAATATATTGTTTTGGTAAATGACAGTCCATCAACTTATGGCGCAACAACACCAAGTACAGATATTTTTTGCTCACAATCTGTAAATCCTTACGACAATGATGGAACTGGTTTTGGATACGGTCAATATACCATTAGAATGGATAACGAAGTAGTAAGTTATTGCCATGGCTCTAGTCCTACTCCAAATCCTGCAGTAAATTCTAGAGGATATGGAATTTCACAATCTAGCACAACAGCAACTTACACCAATGCCATTAGCATTCTAAGTTCAAGAAATAATACTGCAATAAACGGTCAAGAACTATATTTTAATGCAAACAGAATTGATAATTTAGAAGTTGGAGCTCCTCAGTTTTCAAATTTTGGTAACAGAAGATTCTGGCTTGGAAGAAGTCAAATATGGAGCGGAAGCTTTGGTGGTAGAATTGCAGAAGTAATAACGTTTTCTAACAGAAAAAATGACACTTCAGAAAGAAGAAGAATTGAATCCTATTTGGCACTAAAATACGGTATCACATTAGGTGTTAATGGTACAACAATGAATTATGAAAATTCAAGCGGTACTGTTGTTTGGAATCCAACAGCAGAAGCAGGCTTTAATTATGATATTGCTGGAATTTTTAGAGATGATGCATCGCAACATTCTCAAAAACAATCTAGAAGCATCAATACTACAGAAGTAATGACTATCGGATTAGGAGATATTTTTGCTACAAACTCTGCAAATACAAATACTTTTGCAACAGATAAAAGTTATTTGACTTGGGGTGCAAATGGATTACCAATGACCAACTCTGGAGTAAATCTAAATATTGATCTTGGTCCAACAACAATTACAACAATTACAGAAGTTGTTAGTAGAAAATGGAAAGTTGTTGAAACTGGTGGTGATGTAGCTACAACAAGAGTTTCAATCCCAACAGCTTCTTTTGTAAGTGGCTTACCTGCACTTGGCGCTACTGATGCTTATGTTATGGTAGTAGCAACAAATGCAACTTTCACAACAGGTGTTGAAACAGTTTTTATGTCAACTATTGGTACTGATCAAACGTGTCTATACGATTTTGACGGAACTAAATACATTTCATTTGGAGTTGCTCACCAAGCTGTAAACCCATTACACATTACCCTTGATGGTTTTGATGACTTTGTTAAAATTGCTGATGCAAATGAAATTAGTTCTACTTTTTCAATTATGACATGGATAAGACCAAATGGAGCCAACACATTAGGAACAGAAAGAACTATACTAGCTAAAAAAGCATCCGCTCTTTCTGGATATCAATTGGTTTTACAAAATGACAATAGAGTAAGAATGGAATGGACTGTTGCAGGAATAACATTTAATGCAGTAACTAATACAGCTATCCCAAATGCAAAATGGCACAATATTGCTGTAACCTATGGCGCTAACACACTAATAATGTATATTGATGGTGTTCAAGACAAATCAACAACTATAGCAGTGGCTCCGGTAGGTTCAGTAAGCAACTTTAGTATTGGTGGTCAATATGTAAACAAAAGCACCATTAACAATCTTTTCAAAGGTGATATAGACGAATTAAGAATGTGGAACAGAGTTGTATCGCAAACAGAAATTCGTTTCATAATGAACCAAGAAATTTCTCAAAACGGAACGGGAACAAAAGGAACATTAATTCCAGCAACTATTACTAAAAATGATATAAGCACTTTATTATGGTCTAATCTTTTTGCATACTATTCTATGAACTCGTATATCGGTACACACTTAGATGATGACTCGGTAAACATCAATAGAGGTAGCTTGGTAATTCCTGATAAAATTTCTATCAGCCTACAAACAGCACCAATGCCATACGTAAGTTTTGCTGACGGAAGCTGGGCTTCTGATGCAACATGGGCTAATGGAACTATTCAAGATTTACCATACAGTTTATCAATTATTGACGGAACTACGCCTATCGATTGGAACATCATAAGAACAACTCACAATATCGATTCAAGCGGAAATAAAGTACTATTGGGTGCATTTGTAAATTCAAATACACTAACGGCTTCTAATAATTCTAAAATTGAAGTTTCACACTATTTAAAATTAAATGGTAAAATAGATTTAGAAGGAAGATCGCAATTAATTCAAACATTGAATAGTGATTTAGACCCTACAAGTGCTGGTTCATTAGAAAGAGACCAACAAGGAACGAAAAATATGTACAACTACAACTATTGGTCTTCTCCTGTTGGAACTATTAATAACACAACCAATAACAACGCATATACTGTTGCTGGAGTTATGAAAGATGGAACTACAAGTACTCCTCAAAACATAACTTGGACAACTGGAGTTAATGGTAGTCCAACAAGTCCTATTACATTAAGTAGCTATTGGATTTTTAAATTCCAAAACCTAACTAATGCATACGCAAACTGGCAATCAGTTGGTTCGGGTGGTTCTTTAAATGCTGCACAAGGTTACACATTAAAAGGAAGTGGATCTGCTGCTGCAAATCAAAACTACACGTTTGTTGGTAAACCAAATAATGGACAAATTACAACAACTGTTGCTGGCGGAAACTTAAATTTATCCGGAAATCCTTATGCTTCAGCACTTGATGCTAATGCATTCATTACAGCAAATAATGCATCAACAACTGGTTCATTATATTTCTGGGAGCACTCAAGTACAAACAACACACACAACTTGGTTGCTTACCAAGGCGGATACTCTGTAAGAAACTTAGTTGGTGGAACACCGCCAACAGCTCCAGCAGGTATAGCAGGAGTAGGCGCAAGTGCAAAAGTACCTGGAAGATACATACCAGTAAGTCAAGGATTCTTTATTGTAGGTTCTGGAGTTGGTGGAACAGTAACATTCAACAACGATCAAAGAGCATTTATAAAAGAAGATAATGCCAATTCAACAACCTTGTTTAGAAATAGTAATGCTAACAATATGTTATCTGTAAATCATTTTACTAATAATGGAGACGATACTATAATAGAAGATTCATACACTAGAGTTCGTCTTGGATTAACTTCTAAAGACAACTACCACAGACAAATTCTATTAGGTTTTATGGAGCAAAATGCTACTAGCGGACTTGATTATGGCTATGATGCAAATAACATTGACAACCAATTAAATGATATTTATTTCAGAACTGGTGGTGCAAATCTAGCAATTCAAGGTGACGGATATTTCAATGCTAATAATGTGTATCCTATCGGAATTAAAACTAATGTAATGGGTGAGGTTAAATTAATGGTAGACGCAACTGAAAATCTAAATAACAACCAAAGAATATTCATTCTTGACAATCTAGATGGTGTTTATCACGAAATCACAAACGATGAGTATGTTGTAGAATTGCCGCAAGGATTAACAGAAAACCGTTTCTCTTTAACATTCAAAGACACAAACGTAGCATTAAGCAATGCTGGTTTCGATTTAACTAACGGAATCAATATCGCTTACGCAAACCAAACTAATATATTAAGTATCAAAAATAATGTGGTAGATACCACGGTCGAACAAGTATTACTATTCAACATGTTAGGACAACAAGTTAAAAGTTTTGAGACTAAAGATCAAAGTCAACAAAACATCCAGTTGCCTATAAAAGGAATTAGCTCTGGTACTTATATTGTAAAAATAAGAACAGACAAAGGTGATACTACTAGAAAAATCGTTTTTAATTAGGGTTTAAATGATTGATTTGACGCCAAAAAGCTCCGCATATTGCGGAGCTTTTTATTTTTATACCTATAAAAAAAGTGATTACTGCTACCCTATTTTTTCAATTAAAGAATCAAAGCTTACCTGAGTTTGTTCCCCAGATGTAATGTTTTTTAAAGTATACATTCCATCTAAAATTTCTTTAACTACAAACGGAATTCCTCTTCTTTCTGCATGTTTAAACTGCTTGTCTACTTTAGCAGCATCTGGATACATTTCGGCTTTAAAATTTAAACCTCTAAGTTTCTGAATGGTTTGCATTGCTTCAAATGCCTGGCTTTCTCCAAATTTAAAAACATAACTTTAGTAGAAGTCGTAACTGTTTCTGGAAACAAATTCAATTCCTCAAGAACCAAATAAATGCGATCCAATCCAAACGATATTCCAACGCCACTCATGTTTTTTAATCCAAAAATTCCAGTCAAATCATCATACCTTCCACCACCACCAATACTTCCCATGGCAACTCCTTTGGGCGCAGCAACTTCAAAAATGGCTCCTGTGTAATAATTCAATCCTCGTGCTAATGTCACATCCAAATCCAAAATCGCTTTTTGCAATCCAAGTTTTGATACGTTATCGCAAATAAATCGCAATTCTTCAACACCTTTCATTCCTTCTTCTGATGAAGAAAGCAGTGCCGAAAGTTTTTCTATTTTCTCTTCAATAGTTCCAGTAAAATTAAATAACGGTTGTACTTTTACCAATGCTTCTTCAGAAATTCCTTTTTCTAGCATTTCTTTTTTAACGCCATCCTCACCTATTTTGTCAAGTTTGTCTAAGGCAACGGTAAAATCAATTAGTTTATCAGAAGCGCCAATAACGTCAGCAATTCCAGATAATATTTTTCGGTTGTTAATTTTTATAGTAACACCATTCAAACCCAACTCAGCAAAAACCGAATCGTACAATTGCACCAACTCTACTTCTTGCCACAACGAAGTCGAACCAACTACATCGGCATCACATTGAAAAAATTCTCTAAAACGTCCTTTCTGTGGTCTGTCGGCTCGCCAAACAGGTTGAATTTGATAACGCTTAAACGGAAACTCAATTTCGTTTTGGTGTTGTACTACGTATCTAGCAAACGGAACCGTTAAGTCATAACGCAGTGCTTTTTCGGAGATTTTACCAGTTAATTGTTTGTAGTTTATAGTTTGTAATTCTTCAGAAGAAACCTTGTCCAAATAATCACCACTATTCAAAATCTTAAAAATCAATCGATCACCTTCTTCCCCATACTTTCCCATTAAAGTATCTGAATTTTCAAAACTTGGTGTTTCTATAGGTTGATAGCCATATTTTTCAAAATGAGTTCGCATTATTGAAATAATATAATTACGTTTAGAAACCTCAACAGGTGAAAAATCGCGTGTGCCCTTTGGAATGCTTGGTTTAGATGCCATTATAATTTAAAATTTTAAATAGTGTAACTAATATTTTTTTGGTATTAAAATTGCAATTATTGTTGATTTTTAATACCGCAATTACCATTGATTTTTGATATTGCCATTGCCATTGACTTTTGATATTGCCATTGCGCCTGCAAATATCAAACTTTTTCAACTATTTTGTAATTCTTATAACACAAACTTGTAACAAAAAGTGTAATTTCGTGTCAAATAGTGATTATGAAAGGAGTTTTTAAAGAAAATATCAAGATTGCCTTAGGTTCAATCCGAGCGCAACTACTGCGAACCATTCTTACCATTGTCATCATCGCAATTGGAATCACAGCTTTGGTTGGAATTCTAACGGTTGTTTCGGCTATTGACAATACGCTAAATTCTAAATTCGCCTCTATGGGTTCGAATACTTTTAGCATCAACCAATACGAATTTACAACCAGAAATCAAGGTGGTGGCGAAATTGAAAAAATAAATCCAATCATTTCCTATCCGCAAGCCAAAGCCTATAAAGAAAAATACAAATATCCTTTTACCCACACTTCACTTTCTTTTACTGCAACCGGAACGGCCGAAGTAAAATTTGAAAACGAAAAAACCGATCCAGAAATCTCCGTTCTTGGTGTTGACGAATATTTCACCAGCAACAATGGTTTTGAAGTAGTTCAAGGAAGAAATTTTAATGGCTTTGACATTTCTAACAATGCCTACATGTGCGTTGTTGGTAGCGATTTTGTAACAAAAGGTTTGCTAAAAGACGTCAATCCTTTAGATAAAATAATCACTATTCGAGGAGCAAAATTTAAAGTTATAGGCGTTTTAAAAGAAAAAGGATCCACTTTTGGAAACAATCAAGACATGAGGGTTTTAATTCCGATACAAGTTGCACGTTCACTATTTTCGGCACCAAGCATCAATTATACTGTTAGTACAATGGTAGATAAAAAAGAATTGTTAGAGTCGGCAGTAGACGATGCAACAGTTACCATGCGCCAAATTAGAAAATTAAGCCCTGTTCAAGAAAACAATTTTGGAATTTCAAGAAGCGACGATTTAGTAAATAGAATAGCCGAAATGACTGGAGTTTTAAGCATTTCTGCCTGGATAATTGGCATCATTACCATTCTAGGATCATCGATTGCCTTAATGAACATAATGATTGTTTCTGTAACCGAAAGAACACGTGAAATTGGTGTAAGAAAATCTCTTGGTGCCAAACGCGGAACAATTGCATGGCAATTTTTTATGGAAACATTACTAATTGGTCAAATTGGTGGTTTCGTCGGAATTATTTTCGGAATATTAATTGGTTGGCTAATGGCTTCACTAATGGAATTTGGCTTTGTAATTCCTTGGGGTGCAATTATGGCTGCAGTAATTACCAGTTTTATAGTTGCATTAGTGTCAGGTTTATATCCAGCGATTAAAGCTTCAAAACTTGATCCTATTGAGGCTTTGAGATATGAATAGTTTTTTTTTAAGTACGAGGTACAAAATAAGAAGTACGAGGTACAAGATCTTGAAAAGTTAATGATTTGCTTTTATTTTTTTGAATTTTGATTATTTCTTGCTGTTTTTATTGATGCAACTACAATAGCTAAAATTTCATTTCCTTCTTTTAAGAGCATATTCATTTCATCTTTTATCTCCTGATTTTTATTTATTTCCAATAAAATCTCAAGGAAAAAATTACTTTCATCCGCTTCTTCTTCCACAATCTTTAATTTGTTGATAAAATCAGCTGATGATTTTGCTCTTTGAGATGCTCTATAATTAGCCCCAACAGAACTTGAACACCTAATAAGCTGATTAACATAAGTATTATATTCTCTAGAATTTGGTAATTTCGAACACTAAATTGCACAATCAATTGTAAATTTCTTAGTCCTGGCTTTCATATCAATCATAACTTACTATTTACTTATTAAACTTCATAGCGTTTCAACTTATCGTACCTCGTATTTCTTACATCGTACTTCGAATCATTCTATCATTCTCGTAAATATCTTTCTTTAATAAGATGTTTTTAAATCCTATTTCCTCAAGTAATTCAACGGTTTGCTTTCCTAAATACTGATTGATTTCAAAAAACAACAATCCATTTTCAGATAAATGCTTCTTGGCTAATTGGGCTATTTTTCTATAAAAAAGTAGCGCATCATCATCTTCTACAAACAAAGCCAAATGGGGTTCAAATTCTAAAACATTGGGCTTAATTTCAGATTTTTCAAGATTTCTAACATAAGGTGGATTGGAAACTATAATATCGTATTGTTCTTCCAAATCTTCTGTTTCAAGAATGTTTTTTAAAATAAAATGTACATTTACTGCATTAATTTCAGCATTAATTTTTGCAGTTTCCAACGCTTTTTCTGAAACATCAATGGCAGAAACTTCAGCATTAAGAAGGTTTTTAGCCAATGAGATCGCAATACAACCACTTCCAGTTCCGATATCTAAAATTTTCAAACTTCCAACTTTCGACTTTTGACTATCGTCTATAATCAATTCAACCAATTCTTCTGTTTCAGGTCTCGGAATCAATGTGTTTTCGTTTACTAAAAACCGCAATCCATAAAACTCAGTTTCACCTAATATATATTGTATGGGTTTTTCCTTTTTCAAATCAGACAAAACACTTTCCCAACGCAACAATTGCAAAGCATCCATTTCCAGTTCTGGATGCAAAGCCAAATCAATTCGTTTTTTATTGTGAAATTGTTCCAATACAATATAGAAGAAACTCTCTATTTCCATCGCATCATACAATGGAGAAAGTTCTTGAAGAAATGTAGTTTTGTAAGTTTTTAGTAACATCGAATTATTTTAAAATCCATATTTTATTTTTTTTAATTCCATCATCCGATGCTGCATTTCAACCGTTCGCAATCCAACAGAAACTCTGCGATTATCTAAGTTATCAATATCAATAATTTTATCCGATGCAATGTTATCATAAATTTTATAAATAAACACTCCTATTGTTCTCTGATTGCTATCGACCAAATTGGCATAAGTAGCAAATGGCGCTTCACCTTTTTGTATCAACCTTAAAAAAATAGGCTTCCAATACTCCACATCTTTCAAATGAAATACCATGGTGCTAATATCCGCCTTGTTAATTTCAAAATTGAATGCTCCTATTAATTTTTCGTTTGGATAACCATATTTGGCAATAATTTCTTTCAATCGATTTTCATTCTTAGTATCAACTTTCAACATTTCATCAAAATTAATGGGCTGCTGGCGAACACGCTGATCTTCTGAAGTCATTATTGACAACTCATTTTTCAATTCAAAATTTATAGTTTTCAAATAGTCTTGATACATACTATCACTATTGGCCTTTAAAAAATTCCATTTAACATTTTCTTTTAAAGTAGTATAAATAGGATCTTCTTCAAAATAACTAAACTTGTAGCCGTAGTTTTTTACTAGTAACTCTATACAACTTAAAGCTTCTTCCTTTTTATCCAATGCCATTGCGACTTGAGCCAAAATATCAATTTCATAAATTGAGGATTGATTTAATAAAGGACAAAATTTTTCGGCTTCTTTTATAGAAGTGTAGGCAAGTTCGTTTTTTCCTTCCAAATAAAAAATCTGAGCTTTAAAGATTAATGGATAATAGTTGTCAATGTAATTGCATTCTTGAGCAGAAATCAAACTACTAAACACAATCAAAATCAATAAAATACTTTTTCTCATAACCTACAATTCTTTTATCATCCAAACCGGACAACTAGTATGACCTGTTCCTCCCAATGGTTCGTGTAGATATTCAAACCCAACTTTCTTGTATAATTTTTGAGCATTAAGCATTTCGGGAAGTGTTTCCAAATAGCATTTTTCATAACCAAATTCGGTTGCTTTTTCGAGACATTTCAAAATCATTTCATGTCCAATTCCTTTGCCACGAGCTTCTTCTAGAAAATACATTTTC
>JAIEMH010000232.1 GCA_019752245.1 Flavobacteriaceae bacterium | reverse complement strand
GTACAACACCAGCTCTTACAGATCTTTTTAAATACAAAGGAAATGTTGCTTATTGGTGGAGTTCAACTGCAAATCAAGATTTAGTTTGGACAAGAGATGTAACATATCAAAGTGATGGTGTAGTAAGAAGTGGTGTTATTAAGAAAAGTGCACTTTCTGTTCGTTGTGTAAAAAATTAATTAAAATATAAAATATTTTGAAAGACGAATTCGTAAGAGTTCGTCTTTTTTTGTGAATAAATTTTTTCTTTTCTTTTTTAAATCAATTGATAAGCTAGTTTTTTTTGTGATGTAAAATAAAATTTGTTTTCTAGTTTTTATTTTCCGTCAAGAATAGTACTTTTGCACATGCAACACAACGTACTTATTTTAGATTTCGGATCGCAATACACACAACTTATTGCACGCCGCGTTCGCGAATTAAATATATTCTGCGAAATTTTTCCTTACAACAATTATCCAACTGATTTATCGTCTTACAAAGCGGTTATCCTTGGCGGAAGCCCTTACTCGGTGCGCGCTGAAGATGCTTTGCAGATCGATTTATCACACATTCGTGGCAAAATGCCATTACTTGCCGTGTGTTATGGAGCGCAATATTTGGCCCATTTTTCTGGTGGTGAAGTTGCGGCTTCCAACATTAGAGAATACGGTAGGGCGAACTTGTCTTACATCAAACAAGACGAAGTTTTCTTCGAAAATGTAAACCTAAATTCACAGGTTTGGATGAGCCACAGTGACACCATTAAACATTTACCAACCAACGGTGTAAAACTGGCAAGTACCAACGACGTAGAAAATGCAGCTTACAAAATTGAAGGCGAAACAACTTACGCCATTCAGTTTCATCCAGAAGTTTACCATTCTACTCATGGGAAACAAATGCTTGAGAATTTCTTGGTAAAAATTGCCGAAGTTCCTCAAAATTTTACTCCAAATGCTTTTGTCGATGATTGTGTTAAAGATTTGCAAGAAAAAGTTGGAAATGATAAAGTAGTTTTAGGACTTTCTGGTGGAGTAGATTCTACTGTAGCAGCAGTTTTATTGCACAAAGCCATTGGAGCAAACCTATATTGTATCTTCGTTAATAATGGTTTATTGCGCAAAAACGAATTTGAAAGCGTTCTTGAACAATATAAAGGAATGGGATTAAATGTGAAAGGTGTTGATGCTTCGGCACGTTTTTTGGATGCATTGGCTGGAGTTGATGATCCAGAAACGAAACGTAAAATTATTGGTAATGCCTTTATCGAAGTTTTTGATGATGAAGCGCACAAAATAGAAGATGTCACTTGGTTGGCACAAGGAACAATTTATCCAGATGTTATTGAATCGATTTCAGTTAAAGGTCCGAGTGCTACAATAAAATCACATCATAATGTTGGCGGTTTGCCCGATTTTATGAAATTGAAAATTGTAGAACCTCTTAGAATGTTATTTAAAGATGAGGTTAGAAGAGTTGGAGCGACATTAGGAATTGATCCTGAATTGTTAGGAAGACATCCTTTTCCTGGTCCAGGATTATCAATTAGAATACTAGGTGATATTACACCAGAGAAAGTACGTATCTTGCAAGAAGTTGATGCAGTTTTCATAAACGGATTAAAAGAACACGGATTGTACGATAAAGTTTGGCAAGCAGGAGCAATTTTGCTACCAGTAAATAGTGTAGGAGTAATGGGCGATGAGCGTACTTACGAAAAAGTAGTAGCACTTAGAGCAGTAGAATCTACCGATGGAATGACGGCTGATTGGGTGCATTTACCATATGAGTTTTTGATGAAAATCTCAAACGAAATCATCAATAAAGTGAAAGGTGTGAATAGAGTTGTATATGATATTAGCTCTAAACCACCAGCAACTATTGAGTGGGAGTAAAAGTTAGCAGTTTGCAGTTCTCAGTTTGAATTTGAAATAAATTAAAAGATATGTTTAAAAGAGTTGTTTACATTTTGGTTTTGGTTTTTACAACTACTGTTTTTGGGCAGAATTATACCAAACATACTGTAGCTAAAGGTGAAACCGTGGTTCAAATAGCTCAAAAATATAAGGTTACACCTTACGATATCTATAAGTTAAATCCTGATTCTCAAAACGGAATTCAACCAAATTCTGTTTTATTAATTCCTAAAAGTATTGGTAAAGTTGAAGTTAAAACTGACGTAAAACCAAAAGCTAAACCATCAACAACCACAAATTCATCAGATAAAACTCATGAAGTAGTAGCGAAAGAAACTTTATATAGTATTGCAAAAAAATATGACGTTTCAATTGATAATTTGGAAGAAGCTAATCCGTTTTTAAAAACAGATGGTTTGCAACCTGGGCAGGTTTTGAAAATTATCAAATATGAAAATCCGCCAAAAATGGCTCCGGGAACTAAAATGTATTCTGTTCATGAAGTGCAACCCAAAGAAACTAAATACGGAATTGCAACCAAATACGGAATTTCAGTAGAAGAATTAGAAAAGCAAAATCCTGAAATTAAAGAAAATCTTCCTGTTGGATTTCAATTGAAAATTTCTAAAAACAATTCAACTTCTGTTGCTACAAAAGAGGTTGTTGAGGAAGTAAAACCTAAACCTAAGGCAATTGATTTACTTGAATACACCGTAAAATCTGGTGAAACTTTATACAGTTTGACACATCTTTTCAATTTGTCTGAAGCTGCATTAATTGGTTTAAATCCCGATTTGAAAGAAGGTGTAAAAGAAGGAATGGTACTAAAAGTTCCTGCAAATCTCTCTTTTTCTAAAGAAACCAAGAACAGTTTGAAGGATTTATCCAAATCTATCGCTTCTCAAAAAAGAAAAGAATTGGTTTTGTTTCTGCCTTTCAACGCTTCCAAAATACAAAGCGATACCATTACTTCCATATCCGAACGATTGAAGAAAGATAAGTTCTTAAACATGACTTTAGATTTCTATTCGGGTGCATTAATGGCAATAGATTCGGCTAAAGTTTTAGGGATGAACATCGATATTAAAATTTACGATTCGCAAGAAACTAAAAACTCAACAAATGCTTTAGCTGTAATTTCAAGTGAAAATTTCAGTTCGACTGATGCAGTTATCGGTCCGTTTTATCAAGTAAATGTTGAGAAAGTTGCTAGTGCTTTAGAAAGTAAAAATATTCCAGTAATTTCTCCTTTGTCTAAAGACGATGGAAAATCGTATAAAAATTTATACCAATCGATGCCTCAAAACGATGCCATTAAAAACGCAATGTTTGATTATATGCATGCCAAAAACGGAAACATAATTGGTGTTATTGATCCTAAAAAAGCAACAATAAAACAATACATTCAAGAGTATCAGAAAGACGTAAAAATCATAGGATTGTCTGATAAAGGAGGATTTGTGGCAGACAGCATCAAAAAGTATTTTGTAAAAGATAAAATGAATTATGTAGTTATGGTTTCTGAAAAAACTGGAACTATTTTCACAACTACTTCTACCATGCAAAATGCTATGAAAGAGTATCAAGTGCAATTAGTAATCTTAGAGCCTAACGAAACATTAGATTTTGAAGAAATTGCATTGTCGCGTTTAACCAAATTAAAAATGGCTTATCCATCAATCACTAAAGATAATGATACCGAAGCGGCACAACAATTTGAACGCGCTTACAAAAAGAAAAACAAAATTTTCCCAAATCAATATGCAGTTCGTGGATTTGATGTAACGTTTGACACCATGTTGCGATTGGCACAAGACAAATCATTTGAAGAAACTATCAATGACGCCGCAACAGAACAAGTAGAAAGTAAGTTTGACTATGCCAAGAAAATTTCTGGCGGTTATGCCAATAACGGAATTTATATTTTATACTACGACGAAGATTTAACAATAAAACAAGCAGAATAATGGCAACTTCAAAAGTAACTTATTTAGGAGAATTAAGAACTTCATCAATTCATTTGCAATCTGGAACCGAAATTATTACCGATGCACCAATTGATAATAACGGCAAAGGTGAAGCATTTTCTCCAACAGATATGGTTGCAAATTCTTTGGCAACTTGCATGTTAACCGTTATGGGAATTAAAGCAAGAGATTTGGGTGTAGATTTTTCTGGGTCAACTGCCGAAGTGACTAAAGTTATGGCTGCCGAACCAAGGAGAATTTCTGAAATTCACATTACTTTTCAAATGAACTTGGAAGCTGATGATAAAACCAAAACCATTTTAGAACGAACAGGAATGACTTGTCCAGTGCATTTTAGTTTGCATCCAGATATCAAAAAAGAAATCGTTTTTAATTGGAAATAAATCTAGAATAAAGAAAATAGAACATAGAATATAGATGTTCTTAAAAGGTCTATATTCTATTGTCTTTAATCTATTCTCTTCTTAAATGGACGACCAACAAAAATCTCTTATAAAATTAGCACATACCAAAATGCCTTATGGTAAATATGAAGGCAAATATCTCATCGATTTACCCGAATATTATATGGTTTGGTTGCACAACAATCGTCTACCAAATGGTCAACTTGGCGAACAACTTAAACTCGTTTATGAATTAAAATTAAACGGATTAGAAGAGTTAATTCGCAACATTAAAAAACAATATCCAAAAAATGATTATTAGATTTTTTGACTGATTTAGATAGGTTAGACTACTGGCTTCTTTTTTTTCTAAAAATCTAAGTATCTAACAATCTAACAATCCAATTTAAATCGTACTTTTGCATCGTTTTTTACAATAAAAAACAACAACAAACAACAAACAACAAACAACAAACAACAACACAACAAGTACGGACAAGTAAATGCTTGTCCTAAAAAAAAAACAATGAATCCAACGAAATACATTTTTGTTACTGGCGGTGTGACTTCTTCTTTAGGTAAAGGAATTATCGCTGCGTCTTTGGCAAAATTATTACAAGCTAGAGGTTACAGAACTACAATTCAAAAATTTGATCCTTATCTAAATGTAGATCCGGGAACTATGAATCCGTATGAACATGGCGAATGTTATGTTACTGATGATGGTGCAGAAACCGATTTGGATTTAGGTCACTACGAAAGATTTTTAAACGTTCCAACATCGCAAGCAAATAATGTAACTACAGGAAGAGTTTATCTTTCGGTGATAGAAAAAGAACGTCGTGGCGAATTTTTAGGGAAAACAGTTCAAGTTGTTCCTCACATCACTAACGAAATTAAAGAACGCATGCAATTGCTAGGTAATTCTGGCGATTTTGATATTATAATTACTGAAATTGGCGGAACTGTTGGTGATATTGAATCATTACCATACATAGAATCAGTACGTCAATTGGTATGGGAATTAGGTGAAAATAACGGAATTGTAATTCATTTAACGCTAGTTCCTTATTTGGCTGCAGCTGGAGAATTAAAAACCAAACCAACCCAACATTCAGTAAAAACATTGATGGAAAGCGGTATCAAAGCAGATATTTTAGTTTGTAGAACCGAACACGAATTGTCAGACGAAATTCGCCAAAAATTAGCTTTGTTTTGTAATGTAAAACGCGAAGCTGTTATTCAATCCATCGACGCTTCTACAATATATGAAGTCCCTTTATTGATGCTTGAAGAAGGATTGGATGTTGTGGCTTTAAAAAAATTAAATTTACCAAAAAAAGCAGCACCCGATTTAAAAAATTGGAACACTTTTCTTCACCGATTAAAACATCCAAAACACACCATTAATGTTGGTTTGATTGGAAAATATGTAGAATTACAAGATTCATACAAATCAATTCTTGAAGCATTTATTCACGCCGGTGCATCCAATGAAACAAAAGTGAATATCATCAGCATTCATTCAGAATATATTGATAGTGAAAATGTTGCTGAAAAATTAAACGGAATCGACGGAATTCTTGTAGCACCAGGTTTTGGAGAAAGAGGAATCGAAGGAAAAATCGAAGCCGTTCGTTATGCTCGTGAAAACAACCTTCCTTTTTTCGGAATATGTCTCGGAATGCAAATGGCAGTTATCGAATTTGCTAGAAATGTTCTAAATTTAAAAGACGCCAATTCAACCGAAATGAATCCAAATACCACAAATCCGGTAATTGATTTAATGGAAGAACAAAAAACCATAACCGACAAAGGCGGAACAATGCGCCTTGGTTCTTGGAAATGCGACCTTAAAGAAACCACTTTGGCACACCAAGTTTATGGTAAAACACAAATTCAAGAGCGCCATCGTCATAGATATGAGTACAACAACAAGTATGCTGAACAATTAGAAAAAGCCGGATTAATAAGTTCTGGTATCAATCCAGACACTGGCTTGGTAGAAATTGTAGAAATAAAAAATCATCCATTTTTTATCGGCGTGCAGTACCATCCAGAATATAAAAGTACCGTTGCCAATCCACAGCCAATTTTTGTTAGCTTTGTAGCCGCAATGGTGAAAAATAAAAAGTAATAGTAAGGCGACTAATTTGTTATCTTTAATTTGGAGCGAATCAGTAGTAATTGTAGTAAACCCTATTCCTGCTGCCTTTCCAAAACTTTTTTAAAATAAAAAAAGGTTTTTCCCTTGCATCAGGGCTAAACAGTAAACGAATTGAATAGACACAATAGTGCTAAACAATATAATTTTTGAAACAAAAAAGTCATTACAACGACTAACAGATAAATTAACATAAACTCCCAAAAATTTCGGGACAGCATACCATGGAAGAAAAGAAGTTTGATAAGAATTCAATAATTGGTTTTGGTTTAATATTCATCATCATCATGTGGATGATGTACAACACAAGACAAAACGAAGCCAAAGAATTAGCCGAAAAAGCAAAACAAGAAAAAATCGACAAACAATTAAAAGCTAAGCAAGTAGCAGCTAAAGAAGTAACTGCAGCAATTGTCGATACTACAGTTAGCGATACCGTTAAACTTCAAAAACTACAAGGCGCTTTAGGAAGTTTTGCTTATTCTGCAACATTGCCAACAGCAAAAGAAGGTTTTACAACAATCGAAAATGATTTAATAAAAATCACTGTTGCCAATAAAGGTGGAGCAATTTCGGAAGCAATTTTAAAGAAATTTGAAAAATTCAAAAAAGGTTCAGGTCAGTTAGTAGAGTTGATAAAAAACAACAATGCTAATTTAAATATTACTTTACAAACTTCAGACAACCGAGTTTTAAATACTAAAGACTTATTTTTTGAACCAACTTTAACAAAAGTAGGAGCAAATCAAGTACTTTCTATGAAGTTAAAAACGGGTCCAAACGAGTTTCTTGAATACCAATATGCCTTACAACCTGACAAATACATGTTAGATTTTGATGTGCGTTCGCAAGGATTAAGTAAAGCTTTAAATACAGCTAAACCAGCCAATTTAGACTGGAATTTAAAAACGTACAGAAACGAAAAAAGTGTTACCTACGAAGATCGTTATGCCGAAATCTATTTTGAACATAAAGATGGAAAAATTGACTATGCAGGTTTAGGTGCACAAGAAGATAAAGATTTAGAAAAAGCAACATTTATTGCTTACAAGCAACACTTTTTCTCATCAATTTTACTTTCAAGTACTCCAATTGAAGGTGCAAGCGTACATTCTACTAAACTTGTAATTGATGCGAAGAAAGATACCGTATTTACAAAACAATTCAAATCTACTTTACCATTAGCGTTCAAGAATGGCGAGTTAGACTATAAAATGAATTGGTATTTCGGACCAACAGATTATAAAGTTTTAAAAACGTATAATAGAAACATCGAAAAAATTGTTCCATTAGGTTGGGGAATTTTCGGCTGGATCAACCGTTTTATTTTCATACCACTTTTCGGATTTTTAGGTTCGTTTTTATCGTACGGAATTGCAATTATCATTTTTACAATTTTGATAAAATTAGCGATGTCGCCAATTACTTTCAAATCGTTCTTGTCGCAAGCAAAGATGAAAGTGCTACGTCCAGAAATAACAGAATTAGGAGAAAAATACAAAAAAGACGCTGTAAAAAAACAACAAGAAACAATGAAGTTGTACAACAAAGCTGGAGTAAATCCAATGGCTGGTTGTATTCCTGCATTAATACAGTTGCCGTTTATGTATGCATCGTTTCAGTTTTTCCCATCAGCATTTGAGTTACGTCAAAAAAGTTTCCTTTGGGCAGACGATTTATCTTCTTTTGACCAAATTTTAAAATTGCCTTTCAACATTCCGTTGTATGGAGATCACGTTAGTTTGTTTCCAATTTTGGCAGCCATTGCGATTTTCTTTTACATGAAAATGACTTCTGGCGACAACCAAATGGCACAGCCACAACAAGAAGGAATGCCCGATATGACCAAAATCATGAAAATGATGATTTACATATCACCAATAATGATGCTTATTTTCTTCAATACTTATGGTTCAGGATTGAGTTTGTATAACTTTATGTCCAACTTAATTACAATTGGAATTATGTTAGTAATCAAGAAATACTTTATCGACAGCGATAAAATTCATGCTCAAATACAAGAAAATAAAACAAAACCTGTTAAAGAAGGTAAATTCCAAAAGAAATTACGCGAAGTAATGGAACAAGCCGAAGAGCAAAAAAAACAAGGAAAAAAATAATTTTTCACAACTAATTTAAATGCTGTTTCATAAAGTTGTATGCTTTTGAAACAGCATTTTTTTATAGAATGAATATGTAAATTGCGAGTGTTAGTTACATGATGTATATACAATTAGATTGTTAGGAGATAGAATGTCCCAAGATGAAAGTAATAAGTATGACGCTGAAAGTGGAATAAAAATAAAATAAAATAAAACCTCACAACTATGAAAGTAATGATAATGGGTTTTGGTAATATGGGTAAAACCTATACCAATAGTTTTATAAGTTCAAGGTTTATTAAAGCCAATGATATTCATGCTTTGGTGCGTGATGCCAACACAATTTTAAATGATTACGGAATTCCAAAAAATAATTTTGTTTCGGTTCCTACAAATGAAATCAATCAATTTGATATTATAATTTTGGCTGTAAAACCTCAAGATTTTGATGCTTTGGCAATAGGTATTAAACCTTTTTTAAATCAAAATCAAATGATACTCTCGGTTATGGCAGGCGTTACATTGGCTTCCATAGAAAAAAAATTGGGTTGTGCCAAAATTGTACGCTCAATGCCCAATATTCCAACTCAAATAGGCAAAGGAATGACCGTTTTTACGGCTACATCTGCGGTAGATAGAAAAGAATTATTTATCATTCAAAATCTTATAAATACCACTGGAAAATCTATATATGTAGAAAACGAAAAACTAATTGATGCCGCAACTGCCATTTCGGGAAGTGGTCCAGCGTATGTTTTTTACTTTATGAATTCGATGATTAAAGCTGCGTCTGAATTGGGTTTCTCACAATCGGAAGCCGAACTTTTGGTAAATCAAACTTTTATGGGTTCAGTAGATTTGCAAAATTCAAGTGCATTGTCCAATCAAGAATGGATAAAAAAAGTCGCATCCAAAGGCGATACAACAGAACAAGCTCTAAAAGTATTTGAAGAAAACTTGGTAGAAGGCGCCATAATAAAAGCAGTAAAAGCAGCCAACAATAGAGCACTAGAATTGGGTTCTTAAAGAACTCCAAAACTTAATATAATTACTAAATAAAATAGCCCAATCTTATCATGATTGGGCTATTTGTTGTTTTAATTTAGTATTAAAGTGTTGGCTGTAATACTTTATCAACAGCATGAATTACACCATTTGAACACTGTACATCGGTTACTATAATGTTTGCTTTTGTTGTAGAAGTATCTGAAATTTTTGCACCTGAAGTTAAATCTATCGTAAGATTTTGAACAGGATTAGTAATAGTTGGTACAATTTGACCATTAGTTAATGAACCAGCTAAAACATTTCCTGCAGTAGTTACATGGTATTGTAATACTTTAGACACTTGAGCTGGTGTTGCGCCTACTGCAAAACCTGAACCGGTTGTAGCAGCAGTAAATGCAGCATTTGTTGGAGCAAAAACAGTTTTTGTTGTAGCATTAGCCAATGCTGATGCCACGGCAGTTTGATCTCCAAATCCATTTCCGTTTGTAGCCGTACTTGTTACAACGGTTACTAAAGTTGAAAATGCCGGATTTGCAACTGCATGAGTTATAATCGTTGGAAGTCCAATAACTGCATCCACTTTATGTACAACTCCATTTGAAGCAATAATATCAAATGTTGCACCTGGTGAAGTGGTAATAACTGACGAAACGCCATTTAATCGTACACCAGAAGTAGTATTTACATACATACTCAATGTATTGCTTGACGAAGCAGTTCCTTTTGCTAATGTTTTAATATAGGAATTATTTTGCAATTGCGACGATTGTTTACTACCGCTGATAACATGATTAAGTAATATCTCTTTCAATGCTGCAACTGGTACAGCATCTAAATTGGCATAACCATTTGCAGTTAAAAAGTTGGTAAAGGCTGTGTTAGTTGGAGCAAATACAGTAAATGGTCCGGTTCCTTGAAGTGTAGTTGCTAAATCTGCTTTGGTCAAAGCTTGAACTAAAATAGATAAATCACTTGTTCTTGAAGCAATACCCGTTATAGTATTATCGGTTGTTGGTTGTGGGTTATCATCATTACTACACGATGAAATTGTTAATCCAAAAAATGCTAAAAAAGCACAAATAATCAATTTGTTTGTTTTCATAATAATTTTTGTTTAAAGTTATTTTGTTTAGCTAAATAACAAAATACTTAAACAAAAAAATAGTTCTTTAAAAATTTTTAACTTTTTTGTTTAACTATTTAAAAATCAATGAACTATTTTTTTTAGTAAAAATCGATGCTTTTTGTTTTAATTCTAATTATGGTAGTTAAACAAATACTATAAATTTATATTTTAATTTGTAGTTTTTTTCTTTCTGAATAGTTTCGATTAAAATTAAAAAAAGAGCTGTAAAATTTAATTTACAGCTCTTTTTAGATATATTTTTTTATAAAACTACAATGTTGGTAGCATCACTTTGCTTAAAGCATGAATCACACCATTTGAACATTGGATATCGGTAACAATAATGTTAGAGTTTCTATTATTTACATCTTTCAATCTTGGTCCTGCACTTAACAATACAGAAAATGTTTGAGGTGCTTGTAAAGTAGTAAGTACTTGACCTTCGATTAATTGAGAAGATAGAATGTTGTTTGAAACTACATGGTATTGTAATATTTTTGTCATGTTTGCAGCAGAAACGCCAGCAACTCCACTCGGAGCCAACTCTGTGTTTAAGGATGTAAAGGCTGCATTTACAGGAGCAAAAACTGTAAACGGACCAGTTCCTGAAAAAGTTGCAGCAAAATTTGGTTGTCCTGTACCAGTAAGAACTCCAATCAATGAAGTGAAATTTGGATTAGAATTTAAATGATCAAAAACAGTTGGCAATCCAATAACACCGTCAACAATATGAACAATTCCGTTTCGTGCCAATGCATTTTCTGATATAACTTCAGAAACTCCATTTAAAACAATTCCGTTAGACTTGTTTACATATAAACTTAGTGTATTTGTTGCAGCAGCATTTCCTTTGGCAAGAGTTTTAATATAACCGCTTGGTGGTAAGTCTAAAACAGTTTTCACATCGCCAATTACATGGTTCAATAATATTTCCTTCAATGTCGCAACAGGAACGGCATTAATGTCTGTAAATCCATTTAGGGTTAAAAAATTATCAAAAGCTGCATTTGTTGGAGCAAATAGGGTAAAAGTTCCTTCGTTATTTAAAGTAGTTAGCAAGTCTGTTCTTTGAAGTGCAATACCCAATGTAGTTAGGTTAGATTGCGATTGAACTATCTCAGTTATAGAAGATTTTTTTGCATTAATATTGTCTTCAGATGAGCAGCTTACAATTGAACTAGCAACAAAAAAGAAGGTTACTAATACAATAGATTTTTTCAAAAATGAAAAATGTTTCATGGTATTTTTGTTTAGTGTTAGGGTTCTAAATAGTTAAAATTCAACAACAAAAATATACAAATTATCCAATTATCAAATATTAATTTGCATTACAACTTTTTTTGGAGCTATTTTTGTCATAATAATTTTTCGAAATTTAAGTTATACTTACATTAAAATCACCTACAATGAAATATTTAGTTGTTATATTATTTTTCACAACCTCTTTTTTTGCACAAGAAATTAATAAACTTGATGATAAAGGTAAAAAAAACGGACTTTGGAAAGGTACTTATGAAGTTTCTAAAAGACCACGTTATGAAGGAATATTTAATCACGGAAAAGAAACTGGGATTTTTAAGTTTTTTGACGATACAGCAGCCGGAACCGTTATTGCAACTAGAGAATTTAATGATAAAGACAATTCGTGTTATACTATTTTTTTTAATCAAAAAGGAAATAAAGTTAGTGAAGGTAAAGTAGTCAATAAGTTGTATGTTGGTGAATGGAAATACTATCATGAAGATTCACCACAAATTATGACAACCGAAAATTATATAAACGGAAAACTAGAAGGCATTCGAACAGTGTATTATTTAAGTGGGAAAATTGCCGAAGAAGCAACTTACAAACTAGGAAAAAAGAATGGTGTTTATAAAAATTATGCCGAAAACGGAATTGTTTTAGAAGAAAGTAATTATAAAAACGGCGAATTCGATGGATTAGCAATTTTTAAAAGTTCTGGAAATGTTGTCATGGCAAAAGGCGTTTTTAAGAACGGAAAAAAAGAAGGCAT
>JAIEMH010000021.1 GCA_019752245.1 Flavobacteriaceae bacterium | reverse complement strand
TATTTCTATAGTATTATGCCATTTTTATATTTTTTGAACTCATTTTTAAATTTTATTTGTGCTTTTTGTTTTTTTGCCTATTTTTTCATACTATCATCCATTACATTTATAAATATTATTTCACCCATTTTTATACCATTTTGACTAACGGTTGTGATGGATGGAGAAGAGTATTTAGAGATAATTCCATCAGTAAAACCAATAACAGAGATGTCATTTGGAACATTTTTACCCAATTTATTAGCTATTTTTATTGCTGTCACAGCAAAAATTTCGTTTACTGCAAAGATTGCATCTAGGTCGTTGGTTTCTAGTAGTGTTTTAATTTGTGATTCAAAGTTGTCGGTGTCTTCAATTTTCAAAATTAAATTTTCATCTACTTTTATGTCATTTGATTTCAAGGCTTTTATATAACCTTCTGTTCTCAATTTCCCAACACTAACATAATCTACAGTTGTTATTAATCCAATTTTTCTAAATCCTTTGTCAATGAGATGTTGAGTAGCATTAAATGCGGCTAAATTATCATCAATTATTACTTTATCACAAAGAATGTCATTGGTAATTCTGTCAAACATTACTACGGGCATACCTTGATTAATAACTTCTATAATGTGGTGAAAATCTCTTTTTTGCTGAGTTTCTTTAGAGAGTGACATGATGAAGCCGTCAATACTTCCATTGGCAAGCATTTCCATATTGATTACTTCTTTGTCAAATGATTCGTCAGACAAGCAAACGATAACATTGTAACCTTTTTCGTTGGCAACATGCTCTACACCGCTAATAACTGTTGCGAAAAAGTGGTGAATTATTTCAGGAATAATAATGCAAATAGTTTTAGATTTTCTGTTTTTTAGACTTAATGCAATATTGTTGGGTTTGTAATTGTATAATTTTGCAAATGCTTGTACTTTTTGACGAGTATCTTCACTAATTTCAGAACTGTCTCTCAAAGATTTTGAAACTGTTGAAATAGAAACATCTAATTCTTTTGCTATTTGTTTTAATGTAACTTTTCTTCTCATTTTGGGTGTTGAATATTTTTTTAAAAATAGTAAATTTTAATGTAAATAAATCTTGAAATGTAAATTAAGTTTTTTTTATCAAAATGATAAAAATTAAATTCTAAATAAAGGTATGTTTTATTTTTTTAATTGTCAGTTTTTCAGCTGTTTTTCTGAAATATAGAGAAAGTTTTCAACACGAAAACGTTTTCGGAGCTTGGTAATAGCGTTGTCGTTTTTTTATGTGAAAATTTATCCTAAATTTAACATTCGAAGTTAAGTATAAGCATAAAAACAAATTTATTAACCTAAACAAAATGTATGAAAACAATTTATAAAAAGTTGTTATTTTTAATGCTAATGCTCCCATTTAGTGTTTTGGCACAGAGCACATTAGATGGAGTAGTTGTTGATTTTAAAACGAAACAACCGCTACCAGGAGTAAATGTAGTCGTTCAAGGTGCGCAATCTGGCACATCAACTGATTTTGACGGAAAATTTAAATTATCTAAAATTAAGAGTGGAGACAAATTAGTTTTTTCTTTTGTTGGATATAAAAATCAAACTGTCTCTTATTCAGGTCAAAAGTCGTTAACCGTTTCCTTAGAAGAAGATGCAAACTTGCTACAAGAAGTTGTAGTTCAAGTTGGTTATGGATCGGTTAAGAAAAAAGATGCAACAGGATCAGTATCGGTTTTGTCTACTAAAGATTTTAACAAAGGATCAAACGTTACGGCTGAAAACTTATTAAATGGAAGAGTTGCAGGTGTTACTGTTAATACAAGTGGTGCTCCAGGTTCAGGTTCATAGATAAGAATTCGTGGAGGTTCTTCTTTGTTTGCTAGTAATGATCCTTTAATAGTGATAGATGGTTTGCCTATAGAAAACTCAACTAGTACAGGTTCTACTTCATTTTTAGCATCTTTAAACCCAAGTACAATTGAGTCAATTACTGTTTTGAAAGATGCCTCTGCGACAGCTATTTATGGATCGAGAGCTTCTAATGGTGTAATCCTTATTACAACTAAAAAAGGTGGGAAAAAACTTTCGGTAGATTATAACTTTCAATATGGAAGTGGTAAACTTGTAAAAACTATTGATGTTTTTGATGCGGATGCTTTTAGAGCAATTATTGCAGCTAAAAGACCAGGTGATGTTTCAAAATTAGGTACTGCTAATACTAATTGGCAAGAAGAAATTTATAGAAGAACAGATTTTGTAGATAATAATGTTTCATTAAGAGGTAACTTGTTTAATTCTATTCCTTCTAGATTAACTATAGGTAATACTTATCAAGAAGGTTTACGTTTAACTAATAAGTTTAATAGAAATACTGCTGGATTGGCTTTAAACCCATCTTACTTTCAAGATCATTTAAAATTAAAATTGAACGCTAATTTTGCTAATGAGCAAAATCGTTTTGCTGATGGAGTTGAAGGAAGTGCGCTTAGCTTTGATCCA
The DNA here is from genome assembly GCA_019752245.1 of Flavobacteriaceae bacterium. Taxonomy (GTDB): domain Bacteria; phylum Bacteroidota; class Bacteroidia; order Flavobacteriales; family Flavobacteriaceae; genus Flavobacterium. The sequence goes on along the minus strand of JAIEMH010000021.1, from coordinate 10,235 downwards.
ACACAGCCAGTTTATGATCCGTCTTCAATATATGGTGGTTTTTTTGAATATTACAATCATTCAAACGGACAGTTAACTCCTCAAACGCCAAGAAACCCTGTTGCGCAGTTGTTACAAACAAGTGATACTGGAAGAAATAATCGTTTTTTCGGAAATTTTGAAATAGATTATAAATTACATTTCTTTCCAGCTATAAGAGCTGTAGTTAATGCTGGTTTTGATCAATCAAACGGTGAGAGAACTAGACTTGCAGGAACTGACGTTGCTTCATCTGGAGCTAATAATAATATTCCTTATGGAACTGATGAGTTTTCTAAAAGCATGAGAAAAAATAAATTATTAGATGCCTACTTAGTTTATAACAAAACATTTAATAAATTGGTTTTTGATGCTACAGCAGGTTATTCATACCAAAAATGGGATTCAAATAATTATCAATCAGGTAATACAAATGATCCAAATTTACCAACAGGACCAACAGGTTTTCCTAAAACAAATATAGATTACGATAGAGTAAATATTGGTTTCTTTGGAAGAACTAATTTTAATTATAACGATAAATATTTGTTAACGTTATCTTACAGAAGAGATGGTTCGTCTCGTTTTGATAAAGACAATAGATGGGCTAATTTTCCAGCAGCAGCTTTTGCTTGGAAATTAAAAGAAGACTTTTTTAAAGAAAGTAAATTAATTTCAGACTTGAAATTACGTGTTGGTTGGGGTATAACTGGGCAACAAGATATTGCAAACAATAATGATTATTTACAACAATATAACTTAGGAAGCGGAAGTTCACAATACTATTTTGGAACAGTTGCATTGCCAATCGCTGTTTCAGCAAGACAAAGTTCAAATCTAAAATGGGAAGAAACTACTACATATAATGCAGGTTTAGATTTTGGTGTATTTAATAATAGAGTTACCGGTAGTGTTGATGTTTTTTACAAAGACTCAAAAGATTTGTTAGCTGATGTTGCTACCGCAGACGGAAGTAATTTTTCAAATAGATCATGGCAAAACATTGGAAGTTTTACAACTAAAGGTGTTGAGTTAACTTTAAACACATCAATTGTGAAAAACCAAAATTTTGATTGGAACGTAAGTTTTAATATGACGGCTTTCCAAAGAAAAATTACAAATTTAAATTCTGATTATATTAGGACTGGTGATAACTTAGCAGGAACTGGAACTCAAGGACAAGTTCATTATGTTGGATATGCTCCAAATTCATTCCTTTTATACAAACAGATTTTTGATGCAGCAGGTAAACCAATTGAAGGAGCTTATGAAGATTTAAATGGTGATGGCGTTATCAATTCTAATGACAAATACATATACAGAAATCCTGATCCAAAAGCTACTTTTGGTTTTGCATCAACTATGAATTATAAAAACCTTGATTTTTCTTTTAATTTAAGAGCTAGTGTAGGTAACAGAGTTTTCAATGCAGTTAACGCAAGTAAAGCGCAATATAATTTGTTAACTACTGGAGGAACTATCGGAAATATTCCAACTTCAGTATTAGATACTAATTTTACTACAACTTCTAATGTTGTTTTATCAGATTTGTTTGTTGAAAATGCTTCTTTTTTAAGAATGGATAATATTACACTTGGATATTCTTTCCCTAAATGGTTAGATGGTAAAGCATCATTACGTTTATTCTCAGGTGTTCAAAACGCTTTTATAATCACAGATTATTCTGGTTTAGATCCTGAAGTTGCAAACAATGGTGTTGATAATACTATTTACCCTAGACAACGTACTTTTTTAATAGGAGCTAATGTTAAATTTTAATAAAAAAACTATGAAAAAATTAAATTTTATTTACTTTCTATTTGCTTTTGCAACACTACAATCTTGCACAAGTGATTTAGATGTTAAGGCCGAAGATACCAAGGTGCTTACGCCGGAGCAATTGTTTTCTTCACCATTAGGTTATAAACAGGCTTTGGCAGGAGTTTATGGTAATCTTTCTCTTACTGGAACTGGTGACGCAGGATCTTCATTTCTTCAAGGAATTGATGCTGGTACAAGTCAATTTGGTAGATGTATGTGGTACTTACAAAACTTGACAACAGATGAGGTTGTATGGACTTATGAAAATGATGAAGGTGTAGCAGAACTACAAAGAAATACTTGGACTTCAAGCAATCCTATTCTTTTAGGGATGTTTAGTAGAACTATGGCAGAAGTTGCTTTGGCTAATGATTTTTTGAGACAATCAACTCCTGAGAAGTTAAGTTCATATGGTATTTCTAGTGCTGCAGATATTGCAGAAATTAATATGTACAGAAATGAAGTTAAAGTGCTTAGAGCTTTCGCATATTATAATATGATGGATTTATTTGGTAAAGCACCTTTTATAACTGAAAGTGATCCACTAAATTTTAAAGGACCACAATACAACAGACAACAATTATTTACTTTTATTGAATCTGAACTAAATACTGTAATTCCAAATTTAAAACCAGCTAGAACTAATGAGTACGGAAGATTAGATAAAGCTATGGCTCAAATGATTTTGGCTAAAATGTATTTAAATGCAGAAGTTTATATTGGAACACCAAAATATGCTGAGTGTATGGCTAAATGTACTGATGTAATTGGCGGAGGTTATGTTTTAAAACCTAATTATCTAGACAACTTTAAATCAGACAATCACCTTTCTTCAGAAATGATTTTTACATTACAATCTGATGGAGTTAAAACTCAAAATTATGGTGCGACAACAGTTATGATTAATGGTCAAGTTGGATCTGTTGAAGGAAACGGATCTGAATTTGGTGTTGGTGGCTGGGGCGGAGCTTTACGTCTTAGAAAACAATTTGTTCAAAAATTTGATGGTTCACAATTTGCAAATGATGCAAGAAAAACATATACATCAGGTTCTAGATCAATAGATATTGCATCCATTTCAAATGCTGGACAAGGTTATATTTTGCATAAATATTCTAACAAAACTGTTGGAGGCATTGCAGGTGCAAATTCAACTTTTGTTGATACAGATTTTCCATTATTTAGATTGGCAGATGCTTATTTAATGTATGCAGAAGCTCAAATGAGAAAAGATGGTGCAACCAATTCAAACAATGCTACAACTGCTAATACTCAATCTTTAACTTATATTAACAATTTAAGAGAAAGAGCTAATAGTGGTTCTACTTCTGCTAATGTAACTCAGATGCAAGTTACTCTTGATTTTATTATTGATGAAAGAGCAAGAGAATTACACTGGGAAGGTCATAGAAGACAAGATTTAATTCGTTTCAATAAATTCGGAGGAGGAAATTACAACTGGGCTTGGAAAGGAAATATACCAAATGGAACATCGTTTAGTTCTAATTTAAATGTTTTTCCATTGCCATCAGCTTCAATTTCAGCTAATCCTAATTTAACACAGAATACTGGTTACTAAAAAATTGTACAACTTTTAATTATAAATAAAAATGAAAAATTTAAATAAAATTTTAATTGCTTTTGTAAGCATATTGACCATTTCTTGTAGCGATGATATACAAGATACAAATAGAGCTGCCGTTATGGCATCTGCAGCGCCAGTTTTATTGACGCCATCAAATACTTTTAACATAATTCTTGAAAATGCTAATCAAAATGATCTTGCAACTTCTGTTGTATGGAATGATGCATCTTATAGCGGAACTACGACAGTTGTAAATTATACTATTGAAATTGCAAAAGCAGGAACAAGTTTTGCAACGCCAGTAGCAGTTACTACAACTACTAATCGTTTTAAAGACATTACTGTAGGAGAACTTAATACTGCAATTTTGACTGCTGGTTTGGTTCCTTTTGTTGAGCATCAAGTTGATATTAGAATTAAATCTTATGTAGGTACAATAGGAAACGGTTCAGCATCATACTCTAATTCATTTACTATAAAAGCTACGCCATATCCATCTTGGCCAAATTGGGGTATTATTGGAAGTGCAACACCAACAGGTTGGGGTTCAGATACTAATTTAGATTATGATCTAGTAACTCAAAAGTATTCAATAACGATGGCTCTAATTGGAGGCCAAGAATTTAAATTTAGATTAGATGATGCATGGGCTACTAATTATGGTGATGATGGAGGAAATGGTACTTTAGATCCAGGTGGAGCAAATATTGCAGTACCAGTTTCAGGTAACTACAAGATAATTGCAGATTTTAATGCTCTTACATACACAATTACATTACTTCCTTAATTTAATTTAAGTGATTAATTTAAAAGGCTATTCCTTTTGTGAATAGCCTTTTTTACTACTAAAAATAATTGAAATGAAAAAAATTACATTCTTATTTCTACTACTTTCAACGTTTTGTTTTTCTCAAATAACGACAACTCCGTCACCAGCTATTGCCAGTGGTGTAGTAACGCTTAATTTTAACAAAACAGGAACGCCTCTAGCTGCTTATACAGGAACAATTTACGCACACATCGGATTGACTGTAAATGGCGTTCAATGGACTGCAGTAAAAGGTTCTTGGGGAAATAATACTACTCAACCTGCTCTAACTCTTGTTACAGGGACAAATTATTCACTTTCATTAGGGCCAGATTTATATACTTATTTTGGCGTTCCAACTACAAGTACAATAACTCAAATATGTGTTGTATTAAGAGGTTCAACAGGAAGTCCTCAAACAGCAGATACTTTCTTAAATGTAGGAGCATTTCAAGCAACACTTCAGTCGCCTAATGCTAATAGCACCACTATTTTAAATTCAGGGAATAGTTTAGTTGTTACCGCAAGTAATACTAATGGTTCAGCATCATACAATTTATTTGCTAACGGAACTAGTATAAATACAGCAACTGGAACTTCTTATTTCTTTTCTGACAATAATATTACGTTTAACAAAAGTTATGATTTACAAATAACGCAAGGTACAACTGTTTTTTCTAAGAAGTTTGATGTTGTTGTTGTTCCAACCGCTGTGAATTCGGCAATGGCATCTGGGTTAGAAGATGGAATTAATTATAATACTTCTGACGCTACAAAGGCAACTCTAGTATTGACTGCTCCAGGCAAAGATTTTGTATATGTAGCAGGAAGTTTTAATAATTGGCAGCCAAATACTAGTTATGCCATGAAAAAGGATCCTTCAACCGGTAAGTTTTGGTTAGAACTCAATGGTTTAATTTCTGGAAATCAATATAGTTATCAATATTGGGTTGTCGATCAAACTCCAATTTCTGGATCTCAATCAATAATAAAGTGCGCTGATCCATATTCTACTTTGGTATTATCTCCTTATGACGACTCAGGAATTTCGGCAACGTCATATCCAAATATCCCTACTTATCCTTCTGGACAACAATATGAAGTAACAGTTTTACAAACTGGGCAAACTCCTTATCCTTGGAGTGCAGCTACTACAGGTTTTGTTAAGCCAAATAAAGATAATTTAGTAGTTTATGAGGTTTTGATCCGTGATTTTGATGCTAATAGAAATTTTCAAACTCTAATTGATAGAATTGATTATTTTAAAAATCTTAAAGTAAATGCCATAGAATTACTACCAGTAATGGAATTTGAAGGTAATGAAGGTTGGGGTTATAATCCATCATTCCATTTAGCTTTAGATAAGTATTATGGTACTAAAGAAAAAATGAAAGAATTTGTTGATTTGTGCCATCAAAATGGAATTGCGGTTATTCTTGATGTTGCTCTTAATCATGCTTTTGGGAGAAATCCTTTGGTAAGAATGTGGCAGAATGACCCTTCAAATTCAGGTTTTGGTACACCAGCTACTGATAATCCATATTTCAATACTGTTGCAAAACACAGTTATGGTGTTGGAAATGACTTTAATCACTCTTCAGCATATACAAAATACTATACAAAAAGAGTTATTAAACAATGGGTAGATGAATTTAAAATCGATGGTTTTCGTTGGGATTTAACAAAAGGATTTACACAATCTTGTACGTCTGGTGACGAAACATGTACAAATGCTTATCAAGCAGATAGAGTAGCGGTATTAAAAGAATACGCTGATTATTCATGGAGCTTAGATCCAAACCATTATGTAATTTTTGAACATCTTGGTACTGATGGTGAAGAACAACAATGGGCAAACTATAGAATTGGTGAAACCCCAAGTAAAGGTGTGATGATGTGGGGAGAAATGACTTATGCATATTCACAACTAATAGAAGGATATACAACTGGTGGAGATGTTACTAGAATGGGTGCAAATGCTCATGGTTTTACTGGTAAAAGATTAATAGGATATCCAGAAAGTCATGATAAAGATCGTTTAATGTATTCTGCAATGACTTATGGTAATAGTGGAGGTACAAATCCAATTATAGGGAACTTGAATAATTCATTATACAGAATGTCAGCAATTGGAGCAATTAGCTTATTAATTCCTGGTCCAAAAATGATTTGGCACTTTGCTGATTTAGGGATGAATATTTCAATTTATGCTTGTACTGATGGTTCAGTAAATACAGAAACTGATGCAACTGCAGGAGATTGTAAATTAGCAACTAAACAACAACCACAATGGACTAATAACTGGCTTGGTAGTACTCAAAGAGTTAAAATTTATAATGATTGGGCAAAGATGATTGAATTAAAGAAAAATAATGTTGTTTTTAATGGAAGTTATTCAATTAGTCCAAACTCAAGTAATTTAAAACAAAGAGTATATGTTTATGACAATTCTTTGCCTGCTTCAGAACTTAAAAATGTAGTTATTTTGTCAAATTTTGATGTGTCTTCTCAATCTATTACTCCTGACTTTCCTTATACTGGAACTTGGGTAAATTTAATGGATAATACTACAATAAATGTTACAAATACTACAACACCTATAACTATTGAGGCCGGAGGTTTTAGAATTTTTGGAAATCAATCTGCAGCTTTATCTTCTGATGATTTTTCAAAAATTAATTATATTAATCTGGTTCCGAATCCTGCTTCAAGTTATTTTAGTTTAAATACAGAGGTATCTAAAGTTGATGTGTATTCTATGACTGGGCAACTTGTTAAGTCGTTCAAAAATCAATCGGATAATTTTCAATACGACATAGCCGATTTAAATCAAGGTATTTATTTAGTTAAAGTTACAGATGCTAACAATAACGAAAAAACACTTAGATTGATAAAACAATAATTTTTTTTAGTTAGTTTAAAATAGATTTTCTAAAGGCCTTTCATTAATTTGAAAGGTCTTTTTTTATTTGAGATACTTATCATAGCTTTGCGCGATTAAATGATTGAAAAACAGAAATGAAGAAAATAGTAGTTAAATCGCTTAAAATTTTTGGTGGCACCATTGCTTTGCTATTAGTAACGATGTTTCTTTTTCCTATTTTATTTCCTGGTAAAATTGAAAAAGAAATTAAGCAATTTGCCAATAATAAATTAAATGGCGAACTAAATTTTAAAGAAGCAAATCTTTCTTTCTTCAATCATTTTCCATCATTAACATTGTCATTAAATGAGTTTTGTTTAAGAGGATCTGCTCCTTTCAAGAAAGATACACTTGTAGCTGCCAATGAAATTGCTTTCGGTATCAATCTGAAAACCTTAATTTTTGATAGAAAAGTAACTATAGACAAGATTTTTATTTCAGATGCTTTTATGAATGTCAAAGTAAATGCTAATGGAGATGCAAATTATAATGTTTATATATCTGATAATAAAAAAACAGCTACAGATACTTCATCAACCTCACTTCGATTAGATAAAATTTCTATAAAAAACACCCATTTGGTCTATGATGATAAGTCAACAAAGATTTTAATTGATGCTAAAGGGTTTAATTATGTCGGAAAAGGAGATTTAGATCAATCTATTTTTGATTTAAAAACAGAAGCCGATATTGAAGATTTTAACTTTGCTTTCGGTGGCGATCAATATTTAAAAAATAAAAAAGTCAATGCCGATTTAATTACTAAAATTAATACCAACTCTTTGTCTTTTATTTTTGAAGAGAATAACTTAAAAGTCAACAAACTTCCTATCGACTTTGTTGGAAAGTTAGATTTCTTAAAAAATGGTTACGATTTAGATTTTAAAGTAGAATCACAAGACAGTAATTTGAATGACTTTTTTACAGCTTTACCTCCAAGTTATGTTACATGGTTAGAAAAAACAAAAGTTAAAGGAACTACCAATTTGATGCTAACTCTAAAAGGAAAATACATTGCTTCTACCAATGAAAAACCAGATCTAGCTTTCAACATGAAAATTAGAAACGGTGAAATCAATCACAAAGAAGCTCCAATTCCTGCTACCAATATTTTCTTAAATTTTGATACCAAATTGCCAGCTCTTGATACAGAAAAGTTGAAAGTAAATGTCGATTCAATATTCTTCAATTTAGGAACAGATTATGTAAAAGCAATTGTCAAAACAGAAGGACTTAGTAAGCCAAAAATTGATGCTCGAATTCAATCGGCTGTCAATTTGGGAAAATTAGATCAGGCATTCGGAATTCAAAATATGGATTTAAAAGGACAATTAAATGTTGATATAAACTCAAAAGGAGTTTATGACGCCAAAAACAAAATTGTACCCATTACCAAAGGAAGTATTTCGTTCAAAAATGGATATATCAAAACAGATTATTATCCAAATCCAATTAAAAACATCAATCTTGTTGCATCAGTTTCTGATAATTCGGGTTCGCTAAAAGATTTAAAAGTTAACATTGCGCCTGCATCTTTTGATTTTGAAGGGAAACCAATTTATTTAAAAGCCAATCTAGAAAATTTAGAAAATGTAAAATACGATATCAAGGCTAAAGGCGAATTAGATTTGGCTAAAATCTACAAAGTATTTTCCCAAAAAGGTTTCGATATTAAAGGCTATATCAAGGCAGATGTCACTTTTCAAGGCACTCAAGCCGATGCCGTAGCTGGAAATTATCATAAATTGAATAATAAAGGAACGTTGCTTTTAAGAAATATTAAAACCAACTCAGAATATTTGCCAAAACCTTTTTTGATTAAAGAAGGTGAATTTGTTTTCAATCAAGACAAAATGAATTTCAATAACTTTTCAGCAATTTATGGTCAATCTGATTTTAAGATGAACGGTTATATGCAAAATGTTATTGACTTTGTTCTTTCAGATAAAGGAGTTTTAAAAGGAAGTTTCAATGTAAATGCCAATTATGTCAATGTAGACGAATTCATGTCTAATTCGGCAAAAAGTAAAGCTACAAACAATTCTAATAATAATTCTTCAACAGGAGTTGTTGTAATTCCTCCTAATTTAGACTTTCAACTTAATTGTTTGGCACAAAAAGTAGATTTTGATGAGCTTAAAATGCAAAATCTATAAGGAAACGTAAGTGTCAATAAAGGAGTTTTAAAATTAAATAAGTCTAGTTTTGATATTGTTGGTTCCAATGTAAAAATGGATGTTGTTTACGGAAGTGAATCGCCAGAAAAAGCTTTTTTTGAGTTTGAAGTACTTGCTAAAGATTTTGATGTGAAACGCGCTTACAACGAAGTGAAAATGTTTAGAGAAATGGCATCAGCTGCCGAAAGTGCTGAAGGAATTATATCTTTAGATTACAAAGTAGCAGGAAAATTAAATAGCGAAATGATGCCAATTTATCCATCATTAAAAGGCGGCGGAATGCTTTCTGTGAAAAATGTAAAAATGAAAGGTTTTAAAATGTTTAATGCTGTAAGTAAGAAAACAGGAAAGGACGCTATAAAAAATCCTGATTTATCAAAAGTAGATGTTAAAACTACTATCAAAAATAATATCATTACTATTGAACGTTTCAAGTTTAAAGTTGCCGGTTTCCGACCAAGAATTGAGGGTACAACAAGCTTCGATGGGCGATTGAATATTAAAATGCGATTAGGATTGCCACCTTTGGGAATTATTGGAATTCCATTAAAAATTACTGGAACTCAAGAAAAGCCAAAAGTTGGGCTAGGTAGAAAAACAGAAGATTTACAAGAAACTGAATATAAAGAATAAAATATTTATACCAATAATTTCTTTAAACCTTCGGCAATATTTAGCCATAAAAAGTTGTAAAAAGATTTTTCTTGAATTCTTTTAACATCAACTTCCACTGATTTTAAACGTTCTTTAGTGTCTTTTTTTAAAAATAAATTTCCAATAGCTGTCAGTAGTTTATTTTTCTTTTTAGGCTCGTCTTTTTGGAAAACAACAACTTTTAAATCATCATATTCCAACGCAAATTTTCCTTTGCTTGATACGTTATTTCCTGTAAAATCAAAAATC
>JAIEMH010000054.1 GCA_019752245.1 Flavobacteriaceae bacterium | reverse complement strand
GGATTTTTTTTATAATTTAATGGCAGAATTTTGAATTATTAAAACCCTTAAAAACTATTTATTATGAAAAAAATTATTTTATCACTTTTAATAATTATAATCATTATTGGTTGTAAAAAAGAAACCGAAAAAAGTATAAGCTTAACTAATACAACAGAAAGAAAAGCATTAAAAATCTATCAATCTTGTGGTAAATTATCAATTGGAGATAAAACTAAAGAAATTGAGGTTAGAACAATGTTACCTATTCTTGTTAATGGCGGAACTTACAAATACCTTAAATACTTTAATATATCAAACGGTAAAGAGTATGGAATATTAGGAGTTTTAACTATTGATGGTGAACCAAATATAGATTTAAGAAAATATACTCCTAAAGATTCTGCCTTAACACAAGTGGATCTAAAAGCAATAGATTTAACAAAATTCAGTTCCTACAATGGTGGACTAGATTTTTCAGGAGTAACTTCAAGCAGCAAAATAAATTTTATCTGTTTTCATGATAATGAGTTTTTAAATGGAACAACAAATATTGATTCAATTTTAAAATTTTATCAGAAAAATTTACCAAATATATTAGCTTACAAAGATACTTTATCAAGTCTTATTCCTGAACCAAAAGTTGGCGATGGTGGAATTCTAACTGTAGATGGTTGCAAATAGATGATTTCTAAAAAAATTAAACTTTTTATTTTACAAGCAACACTTTTATTAAGTGTTGCTTTTACTTATTCGCAATCTTCTGCTTTAAAGAGTCTTCAAGAGCAAATAAAAAATCAAGATTTTGAGAATGCTAAATTGAGTAGTGAAAAAATAAATAGTAAAAAATTAAACACTATTGAACTAGCCCAATACAACTATTTATTAGCTAATATAAATGCAAGAGATAATAGAGATGACTTGGCTTACAATCATTATGTGGAATCTAAAAAAACCTATAAATCTATTGACAGCATTGATAAAGTAGCAAAAATAAATATTGAAATCGTTTCGCTATTATTAGCAATTAATAGAAATAAAGTCGATTACAAGCCGTTTTTAAAAGAATACAACGACTATACAAAACTTAAAAAAGATCCCAAAATCTTAACTGAATTTTACATACAACTTGGCAAATCATTTTATGATACAATTCCTAATAATTCTTTAGAATATTTTAGAAAAGCCGAAAAAGAAAATTTTAAAACTGGAAATAAAATTACACATATTAGAATTCTTCAAAATATTGGAGCAACTTTTTCTAACAACAAAATAAACAACCCAGATTCTGCTTTAGTTGTATTAAAAAAAGCACTTATAATTTTAAAAGAAATTAAGCCAAACCTAAAAAATCAAGAAAAAATAACAGAATATTTTTTTAACTTATTTACCAATATTGGAAGAGCGCACAGTAAGAAAAAAGGATATGAAAGCGCCATTCATTTTTATCAAAAAGCTGATTCAATTCCCATAAAAAAGTATCTAAACAAAAATAAAGAAACTTTATATAATTATTTATCAGAATTATATAAAGAAAAAGGTGATTATAAAAAAGCTTTAGAATATCAAGACAAACAAAAAGTATTTGAACAGATTCTGAACGAAAAAGAGCAAAAAATTGCGATAAAAGATATTGACACCAAATACAATACTGAAGAAACTAAGCTTCAAAACGAAACTTTAAAAACAAAACTTCAAACCAATAAAATTATACTTTTTATTGGTCTTCTATTATTTGTTGTTGTACTAACTATAGGAATTTTAGCTTATAAAAATATTTCTAAAAAGAAAACCATTGCCGAACAAGAAAAACTCATTCAAATTCAAAAACTCGAAACAACATTAAAAGATCAAGAGCTTCATGAAATTGACATTATGCTAGAAAGTCAAGAAAAAGAACGTCAACACATTGCTAACGAACTACATGATAATTTAGGAAGTCTATTGGTTACATTAAAACTCAATTTTCAAAATATAAAACGTCAAAAAGAAACTCCAGATAGCAACGAAAATGAGTTATACGACAAAACCGATGCATTAATTGAAGAAGCATATCAAGAAGTTCGCAACATATCCCATCTTAAAAATTTGGGTGTTATTGGAAGCCAAGGTTTGGAAATTGCCGTAAAAAAAATGGCAGAAAAAATGAGTGTCTTAGAAAAAATGACCATCAATGTTATTCCTTTTGGACTGAGCGAACGACTTGAAAACCCAAAAGAAATTACACTTTTTAGAATGATTCAAGAATTGTGCACCAACATAATCAAGCACTCTCAAGCAACTGAAATCAACATTTATTTAACACAACACAACCACACCGACATCAACATTATTATTGAGGACAATGGAATAGGATTCAATCCTAAAAAAGTAGTTTCCAAAGATGGAATTGGATTGAAAAGCATCGAGAAAAAAGTAGAACAAATGGAAGGTACCTTTACGATAGACTCAGTTATCAACAAAGGAACGACCATAATTATAGATTTACCACTATGACATCACTAATAATTGCCGAAGATCACCAAGCACTAATTGACGGAATACGTTCTTTTCTAGAATATGAAGAAGATATTATTGTTATAGGAGAAGCCAACGATGGCGAAATGCTAATAGATTTGGTTAGAAAAAAACAACCTAACGTTGTTCTTACAGACATTAGAATGCCAAAATGTGATGGAATTTGCGCCACAAGAACCATCAAAAAAGAATTTCCAAATACAAAAATTATTGCCTTTAGCATGTTTGACCAAACTGAAGCTATTGAGCAAATGAAACAAGCTGGCGCATCGGGTTACATAATGAAAAATTCTTCCCTCAAAAAAGTACTCGAAGCCATTAGAATAGTTGCCAAAAACGGAACCTATTACGATAACGCCATCACAACAACCGATACAACAAGCAAAGAAGAAATTGTATTAAGCACTCGCGAAAAAGAAATTTTAAGACTTATTGGTGACGGTAAAACCTCACAAGAAATTGCAGACTTACTTTTTATAGGAAAAAGTACTGTCGATACTCACCGAAAAAATATTTTAAAAAAAATAAATATTCACGGAAAAACAGATTTAATTAGATTTGCTGTAGAACGAAAATATAATTTTTAAAAAAAACCAAAAATCCCTATTAATAGGGATTTTATTAAATTCCATAAACTAGTATTTTTGACTAAATTAAAATTATTTCAAAAGATATAAAGTGGCTTTTACAAAATAAAAAACATCTTTTACATACTATAAACATAATAAAGTAAATTTTGTAACTACCTTGTATAAAAAAAATTAATTGTAAATATTCAATCCTTAACAACAAACCAAGATGATAGTTTTTGAACAAAAAGACTTGTTTTATAAAGATTACCAATGGACTATTTACAACAATTATAGCCCAAAAATATCTGGTAAATTAGATACAACTAAACTCAATACAAATGAAGGTTTTGAAGTGCTCTATTTTATTAACAAACTCATAGATCTTTGGGATTTTACCAAACAAGAAAGTTGTATAAAAATTGAGCGCATATTACGAGAACGCCTACCAAAATCAGTAATGACTCAAGAAGATATTGCTACTTGGGTACAAATCAACTGGAAAACAATTTCGTTTACAGAAAAAGTCTAGTCACTTTTCTAATTAAAACACGACATGGTACAATTGTGGTACCAACCAACACAAGAAACACAACATTAATCTCTAATATACAAAGAGGAAAAGCAAACACAACAAGAACAAATACTTCGCGACCAACTAGAGTAAAAACAAGCGAAAGAAGATAAGGTTAGTTAAGTTTATGCAATTTTGAGTAATCCCACAAGAAGTATTTTTGTGGGATTTTCTATTTATTTACAGATAATGAATTTACATTTTTACTCAATAATCCACAATAGAACAGGTTTTTTAGTGACTTTTAGTTTGGCATCCAATTTTCTCATAAATTCGTTAGAAACTGCAGGACAGCCCCAACTTAATGGCGAAACTTTTGGGTAAATTTCTTCATTGGAAACAGCGTTCCAAGAATGCAAAACCACTACTCTATCAACGGCATTAGCGTTAGATTTTTCTAATCCGTGAAGCCAATATTTTACATTTATTCCCCAAGAACTGTAATCTCGTTTTCCAATTTTATACTTGCCTTTCATGGAACAATGACTGTCAGTTTTACTACTAAATTTTGCCTTTTCCCATTGGTCAGGATTTTCTTCAAATTTATCACAGCTGCCATGCGTAACTAAGTTTTTATCACTAATTTTCTTTTGCTTAAAATCGTAAATAAAAAATCTATTTTTACCAGGATGTATACTCAAATCCAATAGAAAATAATAGTCTTCATTAAAGTCATTATCTTTACAATAACGCAATGCTTCCTCATTATTAGCTGTATAATTCTTTGCAGGAAGTTCTACTTTGGTATTGTTGCAACAAATAAAACCTAAGAAAAGGAATAAGAAAAAGTGTTTCATAAAGAGACTAAAATTTGATTATTAAACAAATACATCATTGATAACTAAATAATTCTGATTTTATTTTAAACCTTTTCAAAAAAACAAAGTCTTATTTTTACATATAATATCTTGATTATGAATAAAAGCAATCTTTGGTCGTTACGTTTGGGATTTTCAAGTAAGCAAGCTTCAGAAATTGAAAAGTTAGGAATAGCGCCTTTTCTTCAAAAATCGATGAGCGCAAGTTTCACTAATGACATGCCGAGTTTTTTAAATGATGATCCCAAAACTCTTGCAGAACTTCGTGAGTTGCGTCTTTCAATTAAAAATACTTCGTCAGACGAGCAAAAGAAAATCTTGAAAAAGCAAATTAGAAATGCTATTGAACTCAAAAAATGGTGGCTAGATAAAATGCAACAAGAAACTTTTCCGTTGCGTGAAAAAATGGTTTGTTTTTGGCACAACCACTTTGTTTCGACTTCACAAAAAGTAAAAGTAAATTACTGGATATATCAGCAAAATTATTTGTTGCGTGAAAATGCTTTTGGAAACTTTAAACAGTTAACCAAAGTTATGATACAAACCAATGCCATGGTGCGTTATCTTGATAATGTTGACAACAAAAAAGACAAAATAAATGAAAATTTAAGTCGCGAATTGCTAGAACTTTTCACGCTCGGAATAGGAAATTATACCGAAGATGATATAAAAAATGCCGGATTAGGTCTTGGTGAAATGGATGCAACTTATAGAAAATTGCAAGAAGACAATACCGATAAAACCTATTTTGGCAAAACCGGAAATTGGAAGGCAGATGATTTGGTAGACATAATTTTTGAACAAAAACATATTCCATATTTAATTACTCGCAAAATATTGAAATGGTTTATTTATGACCATCCATCAGAAGATTTGGTTACTTATTATGGCGATTATTTTAGAAAAATGAATTTTGAAATAGCACCATTATTGACAAAAATTGCTACCGAAGAATATCCAAAAGATACTGCTGGAAGCAAAATAAAAGATCCGTTAGTGTATTTATTTCAGATGATTGACGAATTGAATATTGAAGATATTAATACCACATTAATTACTTTTTTCTTGAAGCAACAAGGCATGGATTTGTTCAATCAACCCAATGTAAAAGGTTGGGATGGCGGAAATTCTTGGCTAACATCACAAATCTATCTACAACGAAATAACGTAGCCGATTTACTTTGTAACGGAAGAAATATAAGTCGAAAAACATTCGATAAAACGCCAGAAGAAGGAGAACAACCTAATGTAGTTCTAGAAAAAATAAAAGTTAGAATTGATTTTGACAAAAACGGAAACAACAAAAAAATAATTTCAGAATTATCCAACAGAACACTTTTTAAGGTAGATGATTCTATACAAAAAGACATGGAAAATGTATTGAAATATGATTTTGATGCCAAAGAAGAAAATGCCAATTATGCTGTTTTAAGATTGTTCAATTACATCGCAAAAACTCCAGAATACCAACTTATTTAAGATGCTAAGGCTCTAAGATACTGAGATACTAAGAACCTAAGCATACTTAGAACCTAAAAAAATAAAAAAATGAACAGAAGAAACTTTCTATCTCTTACGGGAACATTTACTGGCGGAATGCTTGTACTTCCTGATTTTTTACATGCTTTTGGATCACAAAATAGCTTAGTTATTGGTGAACAATGCTTGGTTTTTATCCAACTAAATGGAGGAAACGACGGATTGAACACGTTTATTCCTTATGAAAATCCGTTATATTATGATTTACGAACTAAAATTGCGATAGGAAAAGACGCTGTTATTGGCAAAAACAAAGGCATGGCATTTCATCCTGCTTTGAAAGATTTTGCACAAATGCAACAAAATGGTGACTTAACAATACTTCAAAATGTTGGTTATCCTGATCCTGTTCGTTCGCATTTTCGTAGTCAAGAAATATGGCAAACCGCAACCGATTCTAATAAATATGTCAATGAAGGTTGGCTTGGACGCTATTTGGATTTGCAATGCAAAGACCATCAACCAACTGCTGGAATCAACTTAGATTCAATTGATAATTTGTCCTTGAAAGGAATAGAACCTAACGCTATTACGGTAAAAGATCCAAATAAATTTAAAATTAGAAGTGACAAAGAAGAAACTGTAAAATTGTCGGACAATCCGCAATTGGATTTTGTTAGAAAAATTGCCAATTCGGTTACAGAAGGTTCTGATGATATTCAAAAAGCATTGACCAAATCTACCTCAGAAATTAGTTATCCAAAAACTGGTTTGTCTAAAAATTTAGAATGGATTTCAAGATTAATAAAAGGAAATTTGAACTCAAAAGTCTATTATACTTCGCTTGGCGGATTTGACACTCACGACAATCAACTTGCCATTCACGAAAGAAAATTAACCGAGTTGAACGATGCTATTTTTAGTTTCTATCAAGATTTGAAAAAAGCTAAATTGTTGCAAAATGTTACCATCGTAGTTTTTTCAGAATTTGGAAGACGTGTAAAAGATAACGGCAACGGAACCGATCATGGAACTGCAGCACCAATGTTTGTAATTGGAGGAAGCAATAAAGGAACAATTTTAGGTAAAAATCCAAATTTATCTACTTTAGACAACGGCGATTTGATTCACGAAATAGATTTTAGAAGTGTCTACGCAACCTTGCTACAACAAAAAATGAATTTTGATTACACAAAAATTGGAATCAATAACAATCAAATTAATGGTTTATTTTAAAAAAAATAAACTCTTAATTCATAACTTAAAACTATCTTTGCAGGCTTTTTAAAAAATAAAGAATGTTAAAGAATAGTGTATTAAAAGGAGTTTTTTTAGTTGGTCTTGGTGCAACAAGTTACGGAATGTTAGCCACTTTTGTAAAATTAGCCTATGCTGATAAAGGTGTCACTGGACTTCCATTTACTCCAGCCGAAGTAATTTCGTCACAATTTATTTTGGGAATTATTGCTATTTTAATCATCAATGCCTTTCAAAAATCTAAGAAAGGAACACAAGTTGTAAAAGCGTCTGCAACCAATATAAAACATCTTATGATTGCCGGAACTTCTACTGGACTGACTAGTATTTTTTACTACTTGGCTGTAAAATATATTCCGGTTTCTATTGGTATTGTGTTGTTAATGCAAACCGTTTGGATGGGTGTTGTTCTAGAAATGATTCTTGAAAAAAAATTACCTTCCAAAATAAAAATTATTGCTGTAGCCATCGTTCTATTAGGAACAGTTTTAGCAACCAATATTTTACAAACTAAAACACAAATTGACTGGAGAGGAATTGTTCTTGGTCTTTTAGCTGCAGCCTCTTTTACCACAACAATGTTTACTGCTAATAGAGTTGCAGTTGGTATTTCATCGGCACAACGCAGTCTTTATATGCTTTTGGGTGGTGGAATTATTGTGTTCTTTTTTGCCTTAGCAACACAACATACGCCTTTTAACTATGATATTTTCTTTAAATGGGGAATAATTTTAGCGCTTTTTGGAACTGTAATTCCACCAATGCTTATGAATGCTGGTTTTCCTCTTACAGGAATTGGACTTGGAAGTATTGTTTCTGCACTAGAACTTCCAGTTTCAGTAATGATGGCGTTTTTTATTCTTCAAGAAGAAGTGATTTTCATTCAATGGATTGGAATCATTTTAATCATTTTTGCAATAGTGATAATGAACATAAATATATCCTTTTTAAGAAAAAAGTAGAAATTTTGTCAAAGTAAAACTACAATTCATGATTTAATGTTAATTTTTTTCTATATTCGTAATAGAAAAAAACTACTTATCGATGGATAAACCTTGGCATTTATACCTAATGGCGTTGTTATATTTACTCGCCGGGATCAACCATTTTAGAAAACCGGAAATTTATTTCAAAATAATCCCTCCATTTATAACCAACAAAAAAACCATTAATGAATTAGCCGGTTTTTTAGAGATTTTACTTGCAGTATATTTATGCATTCCTATTTTTTCTAACCTTGCTGCAATTTCAATAATGATATTGTTGGTGGTTATATTTCCTGCTAATGTCTATATGGTAATCGAAGAAAAAGCCAGTTTAGGATTGCCAAAATGGCTATTATATTTAAGACTACCGGTGCAAATTTTATTAATATTTTGGGCTTATCAATACGCAAATTTTAATCTTCTTTAAACAATAAATTTTTTAATAACTAATTTTTTACTCATATGAAAAAATTATTTGCAGAATTCTTCGGAACATTTTGGTTGGTTTTTGGTGGTTGTGGAAGCGCGCTTTTTGCTGCTGGTTATACTACCGAAACAGGAACTCATCTTGGAATTGGATTTGCTGGTGTCGCGCTAGCTTTTGGATTGACGGTTTTAACGATGGCTTATGCTGTTGGACACATTTCTGGTGGACATTTTAATCCAGCAGTTTCAATAGGACTTTGGGCTGGCGGACGTTTCTCCGGAAAAGAGTTATTACCTTATATTGTTTCGCAATGTGTTGGAGCAATTGCAGCAGCAGGAACTCTATACATTATTTGGACAGGAAAAGGTGGCAACATAATAGACAACTCGAAAGCTGGTGCATTTGCATCCAATGGTTTTGGCGCTTTTTCTCCCGATGGCTATAACATGTGGTCGTGTTTTGTTGCTGAATTTGCATTAACAATGTTCTTTTTAATAGTAATTCTTGGTGCAACAGATAAATTTGCGAACAGTAATTTTGCAGGAATAGCAATCGGATTTGCCTTAACTTTAATACATTTAGTGAGCATTCCTATAACAAATACTTCTGTAAATCCTGCGCGTTCATTATCTCAAGCATTGTTTACACAAGGCGAACCACTAGCACAAGTATGGCTGTTTTGGGTAGCTCCAATTTTGGGAGCAGTTGTTGGCGGATTAATCTATAAAAATCTATTACAAAAACAACCCGAAATTGATTTAGGAAATTAATATATCAATTTTTAACGTTTGTTAGACTATTAAAAGAGAAAAATAAAACCTTACCTTTTTATTTTTCTCTTTATTTTTGCGGAATGAATTCGCTATTTCCATCCGAAAAAATTATTTTTGATCTACCCAATGCTTCAATAGAATATCATCCCAATTTCTTTGATGCTGCTACTTCTAAAATGCTTTTTGAAAAGCTATTAAATGAAATTCCTTGGCAACAAGATGACATCACTGTTTACGGAAAAACACATCCTCAACCAAGATTAACAGCGCTTTTTGGCAACGAAGGAAAGCCTTACTCCTACTCTAATATTGTAATGAGACCTTATGCTTGGAATCCAATTTTGATGTATATAAAAACTGAAATTGAGGAAGTATATAATGAAAGTTTTACCACAGTTTTACTTAATTTATACCGTGACGGAAAGGACAGCAACGGTTGGCATGCGGATAACGAAAAAGAGCTTGGAAGAAATCCGGTAATTGCCTCTATTAGTTTTGGCGCAGAAAGAGCTTTTCATCTTCAACACAATTCTATTGCCGAAGCTAAACAAAAAATCATTTTAGAAAACGGAAGTTTATTACTGATGAAAGGTGAAACACAACATTTTTGGAAACATCAAATTGCTAAAACTGCCAAACCAATTGGCCCTAGAATTAATCTCACATTTAGAATTATAAAATAATTTAGAAAAAATCACAATCATTTTAAAAAGTAATTATTTTTTTTCTTAATATTGAATTATAATTTCAAACAACATTTTAGATTATAATTTTTTTTTATCAATGAGAAAGAATAAGAATACCGAATTGAGTTACGAAGAGCGTGAAAGAGTAATTACGTTAGCTTTAGAAGAACGTAATCCATTTGAAATTATCAAAAAGGATTTTAATCTTAGTGAACAAGAAGTGCTTGAGATTATGAAAAGGAAACTTACTGCAGACAAATTTGATATTTGGAAAAAGAAAGCTATGGCAAGCAAACCAAAGCCAAAAGCAACCAAAATTGATGATTTTGATGAAGATTTGGAAGGAAAATATTATATAAAAAATAAATTTGATTAAAATCTAAACTCTTGTTCTGCAAGAGTTTTTTTTTTCTTAAACGTTAGATTTACTCTAAAATACAATCGAAATTGATAGCTTAAATTTTTACAATAATTCCTCTTAACAAAATCTCCAAGCGGTAATAAATTACTGCTTTTTTTATGCTTATAAAGTTCATCAACTAATTAATAAAAAATATTTTTATTAATTTTATTAAAATAAACTTTGATTTTATTAATTTATATTTTAATATTATTTAATTTTGTTTATTCTAAATTCAATAGTATGCAACCAAAACTGCCCATACAATGTCCGAGTTGTGAAAGTTCACTTTCTGTAACTCAATTAAGTTGTAGCAATTGCTCGACATCGGTTTCGGGAAATTACAATCTTCCTTTATTGCTTCAAATTTCTGAAGAAGAGCAAAATTTTATCTTACAATTTTTCTTAACAAGCGGAAGTTTAAAAGAAATGGCCAATCAAATGGGAAATAGTTATCCCACAGTGAGAAACAAACTAGACGATATTATTCAGAAAATAAATCAATTAAAAGCCAAATAAACTATGAAAACAATACTATTCAATCCGTTTCAAAAATATTCAGAAAAGCAGTTATTTCTATTTGGTTGGTTCTTAGCAATTACGGCAGCTGTTTTATCTTTATTTTTTAACGGAAGATTTGATGGAATTATCGATTTGCATTTTGTAGAAAAGACAAGCATTTTTACAGCATCATTAGACATCGTAATCTGCACCGGCATTCTGTCTTTACTCCTTTTTATAATTGGAAAAATGATTAACAAAAAAACACGTTTTATTGATGTGCTAGTAGCCAGTTTAATTGCTAAAATTCCTTTCTACTTTCTATTATTTTTCAACATCAACAACAAAATGTATCTTGTTTCTCAAAAATTAATGGATAGCATTTTACAAAAAAAAGATTTTAACATTGAAACTTTCGACATGTCACTACTTGTGTTTTCAGGAATTGCAACTTTTATTTGTTTGATATGGTCCATGATTTTACTGTTTAACGGATTTAAAACCGCTACAAACATTAAAGAAACTAAACACATTATACTTTTTATAGTTTCAGTAATCACAGCCGAAGTACTTTCAAAAATTATATTATTTAAACTCAATTAATCATGGTAACAATTTCAGAATCTAACGATAAATATATTTTTAAAATTAATGGATGGCATCAAATTTGGGCATTGGAAAGCAAAATCACAATTGACAAAAAAAACATTGTCAATGCTTATCAAGACAGCAATGAATTGAAAAATTTTAAAGGTTTTAGATTTGGAACATACATCCCTTTTTTAATAACTGCTGGAACTTATTCTTGGAAAGGCAAAAGAAACTTTTGGGATGTAATGCGCCATAAAAATACAATTATTGTAACATTACAAAATCACACTTACAATAAATTATACATTGAAATAGAAAATCCTGAAACAGCATTACAACTTTTAAACTCTAAATAAAATGAAAAAAAATATATTGCTTTTAGTAACATTACTGCTTACACTAGTTTCTTTTGGACAAGAAATTTCAGGAAAATGGTATGGCGATATCAAAACACCAACAGGCGAATTACCAATAGAAATAAACATCACTAAAACCGAAAATGGATTCAGTACAACAATGGATAGCCCAACACAAAAGGCATTTGGTATTCCTATCACTACTACAAATTTTCAAAATTCAGTTTTAACTTTTGCTATTCCTGCTGGTAAAATTTCATATGAAGGAACTTTTAATAAAGACAATAAAATAGTTGGCTTGTTCACACAAAGAGGGCAAAATTTTCCTTTAAGTTTTGACAGACAAAAAACTGAAAAAGCAGCATTGATTCGTCCTCAAGAACCAAAGAAACCTTATCCATATTATTCTGAAGATGTTACATTCGAAAACAAAAAAGACGGAGTTTCACTAGCCGGAACGTTAACATTACCAAGTAAAGAAGGTAATTTTCCGGTTGTAGTTTTAATCACAGGAAGTAGTCCACAGAATAGAGATGAAGAAATTTTAGACCACAAACCATTTCTAGTAATTGCAGATTATTTAACTAGAAACGGAATAGGAGTTTTACGATATGATGACAGAGGAACTGCGGCTTCCAAAGGAAATTATGCAACTGCTACAACATTAGACTTTTCCTATGACGCCGAAGCTGCTGTAACTTATTTACTTTCTAGAAAAGAAGTAAATAAAAATAAAATTGGATTAATGGGACATAGTGAAGGTGGTGTAATTGCTCCAATAGTTGCCAGCAGAAATAAAAATGTAAGTTTCATTGTGCTTTTGGCTGGAACTGGTCTACGAGGAGACAAACTGCTTTTATTGCAACAAGAATTGATTGCAAAAGACGCAGGGACAAAGGAAGAAGACATCAAAAAAAATAAGGAATTGAATATTAAATTATTCAATGTCATCTTAAA
>JAIEMH010000387.1 GCA_019752245.1 Flavobacteriaceae bacterium | reverse complement strand
GTGTATGATGAATTATCACTTAGTCAAATTGCCTACACATTAAATTACAGCAGCGTTTCGCACTTAAGTAACCAATTTAAAAAAGTAACTGGTTTTTCACCAACTTACTTCAAGAATTTAAAATCGATTAAAAGAAAACAAATAGAAGATTTATAAATCTTGCAAATCAAACCCAAAATTGTGCAACTCTAAAAAACAGTTAAGAAGGAAATTTGTATTAAAATAATATAAAAGATGATACATACTTACAACATTACCGGAATGACTTGCGATGGTTGTCGAACCAAAGTCGAAAAAACATTGAATGCTATTGATGGCGTTGAAGCTAAAGTTTCATTAAAGCCACCCATAGCAACTATAACTATGGAAAAGCACATTCCAACAACACAATTGCAAGAAGCATTAACTGCTGTTGGAAAATACACCATAGAAATGAGCAGCGCTAAAACCAAGGAGAACACTTTAACGAAAGATGTTGCTGAAAAATCATGTTGCTCCATGAATTCCCAGAATCATAAAAAAGAAACTGTTGTCCAAACCAATGCGCCAGGAAAGTATTATTGTCCAATGCATTGCGAAGGAGAAAAAGTTTACGACAAAGCAGGTGACTGTCCTGTGTGTGGCATGGATTTAGTCAAAGCACCTGAACTAACTGCAAACAAGACATTATATACGTGTCCTATGCACCCCGAAATTATTCAAGAAACTCTGGGTTCATGTCCTATTTGCGGAATGGATTTAGTGCCCATGAATCCTACTGATTCCGAAGACCAAAAAACCTATGAGGATTTAGTTAAGAAAATGAAAATAGCCGTTGTTTTTACGATTCCCATTTTCGCTATCGCAATGATAGAAATGGCACATAACAATCCTTTATTTAAAATAATGGATGCTCCTAAATGGAATTGGGTACAATTACTGCTTTCGCTACCTGTTGTTTTTTATGCCTGTTGGATATTCTTTGTCCGAGCATGGAAATCTATCATTACTTGGAATTTAAATATGTTTACACTTATCGGAATTGGAACAGGAGTAGCTTTTTTATTTAGCTTAGTCGGAATGTTTTTTCCCGACATTTTTCCTAGCGAATTCAAAACCGAACACGGTACAGTATTACTCTATTTTGAAGCAACAACGGTTATTCTAACTTTAGTTTTGTTAGGACAACTATTAGAAGCCAGAGCACACAGTCAAACCAGCGGAGCAATCAAAGAATTATTAAAACTAGCCCCAACCGAGGCCACTTTGGTTATTGATGGTGGCGATAAAGTAATTTCCATTCACGACATCAAAAAAGGCGATTTACTAAGGGTAAAACCCGGAGACAAGATTCCTGTCGATGGTAAAATTACCGATGGAGAAAGCAGTATTGATGAAGCCATGATTACAGGCGAACCAATACCTGTTGACAAAAAGAAAGACGATAATGTAATTGCAGGAACAATCAACGGTAATAAATCATTTGTGATGGTAGCTGAAAAAGTGGGTTCAGAAACTTTGCTTTCACAAATCGTGCAAATGGTTAATGACGCTTCTCGTTCGAGAGCGCCAATTCAGAAATTAGCAGACAGTATTTCCAAATACTTCGTGCCCATTGTAGTCATCATTTCTGTTATAACCTTTTTCATTTGGGCAAAATTTGGTCCCGATCCGGCATTAGTATATGGTTTTATAAATGCCATCGCAGTATTAATCATCGCGTGTCCTTGTGCATTAGGATTGGCAACGCCTATGTCAGTAATGGTAGGTGTTGGTAAAGGCGCACAATCAGGGGTTTTGATAAAAAATGCAGAAGCTTTAGAAAACATGAATAAGGTTAATGTACTTATTACAGATAAAACAGGAACCATCACCGAAGGAAAACCATCTGTTGAAAAAATTTATTCGTCCAATAGCAACGATGATGATTTGTTACAGAGCATAGCTTCACTGAACCAATATAGTGAGCATCCATTAGCACAAGCCGTAGTCAATTATGGCAAAACAAAATCCATTTCTTTAATCGAAGTAA
Source organism: Flavobacteriaceae bacterium (assembly GCA_019752245.1). Classification (GTDB taxonomy): domain Bacteria; phylum Bacteroidota; class Bacteroidia; order Flavobacteriales; family Flavobacteriaceae; genus Flavobacterium. The sequence continues at coordinate 10,927 of JAIEMH010000387.1, read as the reverse complement.
AAGATTTTGAAGCCGTTGCCGGAAAAGGAGTTACAGGAACAGTAACCAACAAAAAAGTGGCATTAGGCAATAAAAAATTAATGGAGCAAGTCAAGGCAACAGTTTCTGATGATTTAGAAAACAAAATCATAGCTGAACAAAAACTCGGAAAAACAGTGTCATACATAGCCATTGATGGAGTTGCTGTTGGTTTTGTGTCCATTTTCGATGCCATTAAAGAATCAAGCGCAGCAGCCATTAAAGAATTAATGAGCCAAGGTGTCGAAGTAATTATGCTCACCGGAGACAATGAAAACACTGCCAAAGCAGTTGCTGATGAATTGGGATTAGCGTCGTATAAAGCAGGATGCTTACCCGAAGACAAACTCAAAGAAATTAAAAAATTACAATCAGAGGGAAAAATTGTAGCCATGGCTGGCGATGGTATTAATGATGCTCCGGCATTAGCACAAGCCAATATCGGAATAGCAATGGGAACCGGAACAGACGTAGCCATAGAAAGTGCCAAAATCACTTTAGTAAAAGGAGATTTACAAGGCATTGTAAAAGCCAAAAACTTAAGCCATGCTGTTATGAGAAATATTAAACAAAATCTTTTTTTCGCCTTTTTCTATAACGTATTAGGTGTACCAATTGCAGCTGGAGTTTTATATCCAGTTTTTGGAATTTTATTATCTCCTATGATCGCCGCTTTAGCAATGTCATTTAGCTCTGTATCTGTAATTGTAAATGCATTGAGATTACGAAATTTAAAACTTTAAATAATAACAAAAACAACAAAATGAAATTAATTAATAATGTAGATAAATTAGGCACTCTGGGGCTTTTTTTCACAGCACTGTTTTCGCCTTGCTGTTTTCCTCTTTTTGCATTTGCAGCATCAGCTCTTGGACTTGGAAGCTTTGAATTATTTGGAGGATGGACGATGTGGATTTTTCAAGCGATGGTTTTAATTTCCATTGTTGGCTTAATCATTTCCTATCGTAAACATCGTTGCCTGTATCCTTTATTAATAGCAATCCCGAGTGGAATAACAATATTATTTGCCTATTATTTTAGCAAATCAGAAAATGCAGTTTATTTAATTTATGCTGGTATGCTTGGGCTTTTCATAGCTACGATAGTAAATTATTATCGAAACAAATTACACGGAAATTGTGATACTTGCACTATCTACAATGGAAAATCAGTAGAATTAAAATCTACATTAACATGTCCAAATTGTGGGTATAGTAAAGACGAAATAATGCCAACCGATGCTTGTCAGTTTTTTTATGAGTGTGAAAAATGCAAAACAGTTTTAAGACCTAAACAAGGCGATTGTTGCGTTTATTGTAGTTACGGAACTGTAAAGTGTCCACCAATACAAGCCGGAGATAATTGCTGTTAGAAATCACAAAATCAATATAACATAAAGTATAAAAATACAGTAACCAATAATTCAAAACAATGAAAAAAATATTCCTATTTCCCCTAATTATTTTACAATCAGTATTTATTTCTGCACAAAACAAAGTCCAGATAAGAATTACTTCTGCCAGTCCGGCAGCTTCATTTGAGCAAGAAGTAGGTAGTGCAAAAATCAAAATAACGTACAGCAGACCGTTGGTCAGAGGGCGTAAAATATTTGGTGAGTTAGTACCTTTTGATAAGCTTTGGCGAACTGGCGCAAGTGATTGTACCGTCATAACCACTTCCGAAGATATTTCTTTTGGTAACAATGTATTAAAAGCAGGAAGCTATTCAATATTCTCAATTCCTTCAATAAATGACTGGACTATAATTGTTAACTCAGATACTACCTTGCATGGAGAAACGGGCTATGATGAAAAAAAAGATATAATGCGTTTCAAAGTCCCTTTAGAAAAAAGCCCCAATTTTTATGAAACTTTTACTATTGAATTAAATGATATCAATAGCAAAGTCGAAGCATTCCTAAAAATACTTTGGGAAAATACAATGGTTAAAATACCGGTAAAGAGCAAGGAGGACGATACAATAGTGGCATTGATAGATCAACATATAATTAAGGGTAAAACTCAGGATGCCAATTTATTATTTCAGGCAGCTAATTATTATTACAGTACTAATAGAGATTATAAACAAGCAATTATATGGCTTTTGGAAGCAGAAAAAATAAATCCTCAAAATTTCTATTATCCTAATCTAAGACAAAAATTAGCTTCTGAAAACAAAGATTACACTATTGCAATTGAAGCTGCAAAGCGAGCCATTTCAATTGCTGATAAGGAGAAAATGAAAAAAACTATTGATAGTTTGAACAATAAAATTTCAGATTGGGAAATCTTGTTAAAAAAATAATAGTGTAAAATTAAAATAATACAATTACTATAATGGATATACAAAACATTCTTTCAAAAAAACTGTTACCAATCGTAATCTTCGTTTTGGCAACACAAACGCTGTTTTCGCAAAACATAGTTCGTTACGATTTATATGTTCGTGATACCATCGTAAACTATTCTGGAAAAGAAAAAAGAGCAATTGCAGTAAATGGTCAAATTCCTATGCCAACATTAACATTTACAGAAGGTGATATTGCTGAAATTTATGTACATAACGAATTAAAAGAAAGCACTTCATTGCATTGGCACGGACTATTTTTACCTAATAAAGAAGATGGTGTCCCAAACCTTACACAAATGCCAATAGAACCGGGAACTACTCACAAATATTCGTTTCCAATAATTCAAAGCGGAACTCATTGGTACCACAGTCATTCAGGATTACAGGAACAAATTGGTATGTATGGTATGTTCATTATGAACAAAAAACAAAATGACAAAACATTCCGAAAAGGTATAGATGATTTACCAACTGTGCCTATTATTTTAAGTGAATGGACCGATTTAAAACCCGAGAACGTTCACAGAATGTTACACAATGCAACCGATTGGTTTGCAATTAAAAAAGGAACAACACAAAGTTATGCTGAAGCCATAAAACAAGGTCATTTCAAAACAAAAATAGCCAATGAATGGAAACGAATGAATGCTATGGATGTGAGCGATGTATATTATGATAAGTTTCTGATTAATGGTAAAAATGAAAGTCAGTTATCACAGTTTAAAAGTGGAGATAAAGTTCGTTTGCGTGTGGCAAATGGTGGAGCTTCATCATACTTTTGGTTAACTTATGCTGGAGGAAAAATAACAGTTGTAGCTAGTGATGGTAACGATGTAGAACCTGTTGAAGTAGATAGATTATTGATAGCAGTATCCGAGACTTATGACATTATAGTTACAATTCCTGCAAGTAATACTTCTTATGAATTTTTAGCAACTCCAGAAGACCGCACAAAATCTACTTCATTATACATTGGAAATGGCATCAAACAATTGATTGCTCCGTTGCCAAAATTAAAATATTTTGAGGGAATGAAAATGATGAACGGAATGATGAAAATGAATGGGGATTTAGATGATATGGGAATGAGTATGTCCTTAAATCAAATGGATATGAATGTAGTAATGTACCCAGAAATAACTGGTGCAGTAAGCGCAAAACATAAGGGTACTATGAGCGATATGGAAACGAGTACCGATCATTCCAATCACAATCAAAATCAGTACAATGCCAATGCGTTATCTACAATTACAACACTCAATTATGCCATGTTGAAAGCGACCGATAAAACAACTTTACCCAAAGATGCCCCAGTAAAAGAACTTCGTTTTGAACTAACAGGTAACATGAACCGATATGTTTGGAGTTTAGACAATAAAGTAGTTTCTGAAACAGATAAAATCCTAATAAAAAAAGGAGAAAACATTAGAATTACACTTTACAATGGTTCCATGATGCGTCATCCAATGCACTTACATGGACATGATTTCAGAATATTAAATGGTCAAGAGGAATATGCACCATTAAAAAATGTAATGGACTTAATGCCTATGGAAACCAACATAATTGAATTCAATGCCAATGTTGAAGGAGATTGGTTTTTTCATTGTCATATTTTGTATCACATGATGGCAGGAATGGGAAGAGTATTCACCTATGAAAACCAAACGCCAAATCCGCTAATTCCAAATCCAAAAGTAGCACAAAGAAAATTATTTGCCGATGATAGAGCTTTTCATTTCATGGCAGAAAATGATTTTGCTACTAATGGAAATGATGGTATGGCAATGATCCAAAATACACGTTGGAGTTTAGGTGCAGAATGGCGACTAGGATACAATGATATGCATGGTTATGAAGCCGAATTTCATTTAGGCAGATACATAGGAAAAATGCAGTGGTTGATGCCTTTTATTGGTTTCGATTGGCGTTACAGGAATATGGATGGAATGATAGAAAAAAACATTTTTGGACAAGAAAATACCAAAGATAAAAGGGCCGTTCTAAGTGCCGGGGTTAATTACACATTACCAATGTTAGTAATTGCTCAAGCAGAAGTATTTCAGGATGGAAACATAAGATTACAGTTAATGAGAGAGGATATTCCAATTTCAAAACGCTTAAGAATGGGGTTTATGGTAAACACCGATACAGAATTTATGCTAGATGCACGTTACATTTTAAAAAGAAATATAAGTTTAAGAACACATTACGATAGTGATATGGGATTTGGGTTAGGTATTAGTTTAAATTATTAAAAAAGTTTCAATCAAAAATTAATACCAAAGAAATTGAACCCAAAAATCAACCAATTATTAACAGATTTAAACGAACAGTTAAATTTTACTGATTTAGAAATAGACGACCCAATCAAGCGTTGTGAAAGTGCTATAGATATTATTTTGAAATCACTTCAAAAATTAAAAGTATTATTTGAAAAAGAGAAAAATAAATCAAGTCAACAAGAAATAGAGTTCTTTAAAAATGTAAAGCCAAAATTTACGTCAAAACTAATTTATTATAACGTTATATTCAAAATTGAAACGAAGAAACCGCATGGTGGTGAAAGAATTATCAAAAGATACCTTAATAACGAATTAGATAAACTTAAAAGATATTTTGATGGTAACTTAGACTTCTACAGATATTACAGAACAGGAAGCAGCTATTTAGATCACAAATATTTTTTACGAGGAAAAATCGATGTAAAATTAGCTTTAGATAGTTTTTATTTTGAAGCAGATCATACATTTTCAACCTCTCACGATTTTAAAGTAGCAAAGATTTTAGCGCACGATTTAATCCAAGTTTATCTCGAAGATAAATTGTTGATGATGGAAAATAAAGACACAAAGGAAAAATCACAAGTCAACCCGAAGGTAAAGCAAACTTGGACAGGTTCTAAAGTCGCATTAATAGAGCTTTTGTATGCTTTGCATACCGAAGGTGTGTTTAATAATGGAGCATCCGATTTGAAAGATATTGCGGAGTATTTTGAAAACATATTCAACATCGATTTAGGTCAGTATCACAGGGCTTTCCTTGAAATTAGAATGCGAAAATCTGACCAAACCAAATTCCTAAACGCATTAAAAGAAAAATTAGTAAAACGGATGGAAAACACAGACGACTTACTTTAAGACCAATAAATACAACACTTTGTATAAAAATCTATCACAACTTGTGATTGACTTGTGATTTAAAACTATTCAAAAACTACAAATTTGTGCCATAACAATCTAAAACATACGTTATGGCAATCGAAGTTATTACACGCGAAGACTTAAACGAATTCAGAAGTCTTCTTTTGAACGATTTAAAAGAAATCATTCAATCCAAACCGCAACAAACAAAACAGTGGCTCAAATCCAATGAAGTCCGTAAACTGTTAAACATTTCTCCAGGTACTTTGCAAAATCTCCGCATCAACGGAACACTCACCTACACCAAAATAGGTGGCATAATGTATTATGACAATTCAGATATTGATAAGTTATTAAATGGAAATAAGGTAAATGCTTTACCTACTCTGTTCAAATAATTTTAGCAATTATGAATTATATCAAACACTTAACTGGTTTCTTCGAAAAAGTAGCCATTGATAAAACGCTAAATCCAACACACGTAAGTTTATACATTGCATTGTTTCAATTTTGGAATTGCAATCGTTTCAAAAATCCAATCAGTATTAATCGCGATGAGGTAATGCGAATAAGTAAAATAAGTTCCAAAGCAACCTATCATAAATGTCTGAAGAACTTGCATAGTTTGGGTTATATCAATTACGAACCATCATACAATCCATTCAAAGGAAGTCATGTCATTTTATTCAACTTTTCAGAAGATTTAAAACCGCTGCCAAAATCCGAAAGAAAACCAAAAAATGAACCACTTAATGAACTTGTTTCTGAACAAGCTTTGAACAAGTCTTGTACTAGTAGTGAAACAGGTACTGAACAAGCAGTAGTACCTTCTATAAACTATATAAACAATACAAACATTTTAAACGATAAAAACGTTTCAAACTTGGAAAAGCACTCAAAAAATTTTGTAGAAATAAATAATTTGGATTTAAAAAACGATGATGAAGAAAAAGAAAAAAGTTCCGCAAAAAAAGAAAAAGAAGAAAAGTCACAGCCAACAATCGAAGAAGTCAAAATCTATTTCCAAGAAAATAACTTTCCGGAACAAGAAGCTCAAAAATTCTTCAACTATTTCAAAAGTGTCGGTTGGTTAGTCGGAGGTAAAACACCAATGGTCGATTGGCAAGCAGCAGCACAAAATTGGATGATTAACGCACCAAAATTTATTTCAAATGCAGAACAACCAAACAGAGCAAAACAACTCAACACAACAACCAACAAAGACTATTCAGAGCCATTATAGCTATGATGAGGTCATTACTTGGTTAGAAAATAAAGGAGTTGAACTATATGGCAATCATTTCAAAATCATTGAAACCGATTATCCAATTGTGTACAAACTAATCGCGTATTTCTTAAAAGACGAACCAACATGTTTTCAATATGGAATAAACCTCAACAAAGGAATTCTACTAACCGGACCAATCGGCTGCGGTAAAACATCATTGATGAATTTAATGAAATACCTAACAGCAACAGAACATAAGTTTTTCGTAAAACCATGTCGCGATATCAGCTTTGAATTCATCCAGGACGGCTACCAAATAATCCACAAATACAGCAATGGCAAACTATACCAATCAGAACCAAGAACCTATTGCTTTGACGATTTAGGAACAGAAAACAACTTAAAATATTTTGGTAACGAATGCAATGTCATGGCAGAAATTCTATTGAGCAGATATGATCTATTCATTTCAAAAAAACTATTTACTCACATAACCACCAACCTATCAGCCACAGAAATTGAAAAACATTACGGCAATCGAGTTCGCTCACGATTACGAGAGATGGTAAATTTAATAGCATTTGAAAAATCAGCTCAAGACAAAAGATAAAATCCGTATAAATCCGCGTTGCGAAGCATCTGTTTCATCCGCGTTCCAATAACAAGAAACAATATGAACACAATAACCAACTTCTGGAACTACTTCCAACAAAACAACTTCGTTTTCCTTCTTCTAAACGAAATACCAAAAGACCAACTAAAAATCCATTTCGACAAACTAATCGAGATACTACATCAATACAACAAAAACCTAGACCTCATCATTAAAAACAAAAAAAACGGTGCAGAATTAATCATCACCGCAAACGGAAATCCTTACCTATTCAAAGAAGTAGAACTACTAGTTCATCATGCTCCAGTTGTAGAGCGTTGGAAAATAACAGCGTTCCTTCAACCAGAGATGAATATTGAAAAATACGAAAACGGCACCGACAAACCATTAGAATATTACGGCATAACTTTACGAATAAGCGAAATGTATTTCATCCCATTAGAAAACCCAAACAAACCAACCGATTTAGGAATAAAAGTGTTACTCAAAAACTATATTGTCCACAAAGACAACCCAAGACTTCGAGAAGCAGTTTACGTTCACATTGAACATCTAATTGGAGAAAAATCTTTTGCTAATGATATTGCATTTATTGAGATTGGACAATTGGAATTCGATACAAACTATTTAACAGAATTGTATAAACTAAGTTGTTTTCTATGTTATTGTTTTAAAAAATAATTTCTTTTAATAACTTTTGATATGTTTTATACAATAAATCTGTTAAAATTAGTAATTTACGGGCTTAATTTATTAAGCGTTATGAAAGAATTTATATACATAAATGGCAAAAAATCAGTTGAAAAAGAGATTATAAAATCAGATCAAGAAGGAGTTAATGAAACAATTGATTACAATATTTATATTGATGGTAATTTGCATAAGTTTGATGAAGGAACAACTCATGATGGTAAATTAAAGTTTGCCATTTCTAAAAAGAGAGAGAAATATGCGGAATTTTTGAATAATCAGTTCGAAAACTTAGTAGTACTAACTGGTGCAGGTTCTTCTGTTGGTATCGGAAAAGATATTCAAATTGGCGAAGAAACTAAAGAACGAAAAGGAAGATTATTAGCTCAACTTTGGGATGATGTAAAAGAAGTTATTTCAGAAGAAACACTTCACGGATTTTGTGAATTAGTAAAGTATGATGATAAGATTATAAAAAATGAAGGAGAAGAAGAACAGTATGTAAAAAACTTGGAAAAGCTACTTTCATTAGCTAATATTTCTAAAAACTATGTTGAGCATATACCAGCTGAAGGTAAACAGAAAATTGTCATTGAAGATGTAATAAAAAAAATAGAAGAAGTTATAAAAACAAACTGTACTCTAAAATTACCTGAAAATGCTCCGCATACTCTTTTTATAGAAAAAATAACAAAGCGTAAAGTAACACTTCCTAGAGCTAAAATTTTCACATTAAACTATGACACTTTATTTGAGCAAGCTGGTAGAAAAAAGAATTTTACTATTATAGATGGTTTCTCATTTTCACATCCAAGAACTTTCAGTGGTAGAAATTTTGAATTGGATATAGTTTCAAGAAATTCAAGTCGTGTAAAAGAAGAAGACAATTTCATTCAAAAAGTATTTCATTTATATAAACCACACGGTTCTGTTGATTGGACAAATGAAGGAAACCAAATTATTCAAAAAGATGAACCTGATAAATCATTAATGATTTATCCAAAAGATAGTAAATATGAAAGTTCTTATGAGCAGCCATATTTTGAAATGATGTCACGTTTCCAACAAAATGTAAGGAATGAAAATACATTGTTGATTTGTATTGGTTTTAGTTTTAACGATAAGCATATTGTAACCGCAATTGTTGAAGCTTTAGAACAAAACCCGGGATTTCAATTAATGGTTGTAAACAAAGGAATTGATAATTGGTCAAAGTCATTTAATCCAATTTTTGAAGCAGCTAAAATTCATAATAACATCGTATTAGTTGATGAAGTCTTTGATGACTTTGCTAAATATTATCCTGATTTAAAATCGTACAATCAAGAGGATGCAAAAAAGATTATTCTCAATTTAAACAATTCAAAGCATGAGTAATAATCCGTTTAATCATAGCCATTTTATTGGATACATAAATCAAGTTACACCTCAATATGTAAAAGTTCATTTTCCTTCTTCTGTGTTGATGAAATCTTTTACTTTTTACGGTGAAGAATTAAAAGGTGGTTTAGTTGGAAACTATGTTGTTATTGAAGGTGAGAAATATGGTTTCTTAGGTAAAATCCTTGAATTAATTTTGCCTGAGAAAGAACGACTTGAACTTAGTGAGAAATCATTTAATACAAAAGAATTTCATCCAACTGGAAAAATAGAAATATTATTGTCTTTTGAACTTTTTGAACCATCAAATATTGACAAAGGATTAAATTCCTTACCAATGATTGGTGCAAAAGTATTTATTTGTTCTTCTGAATTTATAAAAGGATATTTCAAAGGTTTTGGAGTAAAAAAAGAACATAAAGATACAGCTCCAGTAATTGAGTTAGGAAGACTTACTTATGATAAATCAACGATTGTTCAATTATCACAGCAAGCAATATTTGGAAGACATTGTGCAGTAGTTGGAACAACAGGAGGCGGAAAAAGTTATACTGTTAGCAAACTCTTAGAAGCACTAAAAATTAATAACAGTAAGTCTATTTTAATTGATGCCACAGGAGAATATTCAAGCTTGGATGAAGATCCTAAAGTTTCAAAAACAGTTATTGCTTCTTCATCTTTTTTCCCTTATTCAAAGTTAACTATTGGTGACTTATTTGTTTTGTTTAGACCATCAGGACAGGTACAACAACCTATTTTACTTGAAGCTATAAAATCTTTGAAAATTGCACATTGTATGCTAAGAGATAAGGAAAAGTATCCGCACTCGATAGCTGAAGAAAGAATAACATTTAAAATAAAAAATAAAGACTTAATAATTGAGAATGGTTGCGTTGTTAAATGCGGTAATGAAACAAGACCATACAATAATGCACATTATATTTATAAAACTGAAATTGAAGACGATAATTCTAGTTTTTTTGATATAAATAAATTGTCTCAACAAATTGTAAATGAATGTTATCAAATAAATGGTGACCGTTGGCAAACTTTTCAAGATGGAAGAAATTTTGGAAACAGTACAAGTCTAATCATGAGAATTAATAATACAATAAATGATAATGATTTCAAAAAAATGTTTGGCTTCAATTCTATTGCTGATGAGGTAGATATAATAGAAATGATTGAGAATTTCATTAAAGATGAAACTAAATGTATATTAAGAATTGGATTTGAGAATGTTCCTTTTAATTTTCAGTCAAGAGAGATTTTAGCAAATGCTATTGGTAAATATTTACTAAACAAATCTAGAATTGGCACTTTTAAAGAGAAACCTTTAGTCTTGTTTATTGACGAAGCTCATCAATTTTTAAATAAGAAAGTAAAATGTAATCTGTAACTATCTATCTCCATATATATCTAACGTATCTATCTATCTATATATAGCTATCCATCTATCTATCTCTGTATCAATGATATTGTATACTATTATTTATACTTTTATAC
>JAIEMH010000407.1 GCA_019752245.1 Flavobacteriaceae bacterium | reverse complement strand
ACTGTGTAAGCGTTTGCATGGTTTGTGGCGTTCCTCTCATGTGCATCATAATGTATGGAACTTGCAATTGTGCAATTGTTTCTAACATTTTATCATCTAAATTTCCTGCCGAAATATCATTTATTATTGCTGCTCCATTTTCGATAGTTTCTTTGGCTACTTTACTTCTAAAAGTATCTATTGAAATAATTGCTTCTGGAAATTCTTGAACAACTTTTTGAACCACAAGAAGTATTCTTTGTAATTCTTCTTCTTCTGAAACAAATTCGGCACTTGGCTTGCTTGAATAACCTCCAATATCTATGAAAGTTGCTCCTTCTAAAAGCATTTTTTCAACTTGTTTTAAAATTGCTTTTTCATCAGAATGTCTTCCTCCGTCAAAAAAAGAATTTGGCGTTACATTAAGTATTCCCATTACTTTAGGCGAAGATAAATCGATAAGTTTTCCGTTACAGTTAATTGTCATTTATATTCAGTTAAAAGTCTTTGTACTTTGTACTTCAATCTTAATTCTTTACTTTTGACCCGAGACCACTTTGGTCGAATTGTACATAGTAAAAATTATTATACAAAGATACCATTAATGAAGAATACTTCACAAGAATACGACAAAGTAATTGGCATTTGCCGTGATTTATTTAGTAAAAAAATGACCGATTACGGAAGTGCATGGCGCATTTTACGATTGCCATCGCTAACCGATCAAATTTTTATCAAAGCACAACGCATTAGAAGTTTGCAAGAAAATGAAGTTAGAAAAGTTGACGAAGATGAAACAGGCGAATTTATAGGAATCATCAATTATTGTATTATGGCATTGATACAATTGGAGTTGGGTGTTGTTGATCAACCCGATTTGAACACAGAACAAGCTGTAAAATTTTATGATGAAAAAATTGCAGTAACCAAAGAATTAATGGAAAACAAAAACCATGATTATGGTGAAGCTTGGCGCGAAATGCGTGTAAGTTCGTTAACCGATTTGATTCTTCAAAAGTTACTTCGTGTGAAACAAATTGAAGATAATAGAGGTAAAACATTAGTGTCTGAAGGAATTGATGCTAATTATCAAGACATGATAAATTATTCGGTTTTTGCTTTAATATTGATGAAATTCGGACAATAACAATTCGTTAACAACTCACTACAAAAAGCCTTTTTACATTTGTAAAAACAAAAATATGGAATCTAAAAAAAACTATATCGGTTGGACAATTAGAATAATAATTTCTTTCTTATTTATTATTTCTGCAATTGCCAAAATGTATCCGTCGCCTTATTTTGCTATTTCTACTTTTGAAGTGAAACAACTTTATACATTAGGTTTTTCTGAACATATAGCACCTTATTTCTCAAGAACATTAATTGGTATTGAGCTTGCATTAGGCTTTTTATTATTGCAAAATAATTGGTTAAAACGCTTTATACTACCAATGACCATTTTGCTTTTAGCAGTTTTTGTTGGTCATTTAACTTATGTTACTTTTTTAAGTGGCGGAAATTCTGGCAACTGTGGTTGTTTTGGTGAGTTGCTTCCAATGACTCCTATTGAGGCAATTATCAAAAATATTGTAGCAATTGGATTGCTTGGTTATTTGTATTATTTGCTTCCAAAAGAGACTCAAAAACACAATTTTTGGATTTTAACAACTGTACTTTTTGCTACAATTTTAGGAATTTATATGGTTGCTCCTATTCAGCCACCAGCATCTAATTTTGTTAGTGCGCCAATTGAAGAAATCCAACAAGATACTATTACCGAAGCTACAACTTCTATTGACACATTAAAATCTGAAACTCCAGTTTTAGAAGTCAAAAAAGATTCTATCAAAAAAGTTGAAGTTGAAGCAGAAAATCCAAACGAACCTAAAAAAATAAAATCAGGTAATGCCGCACTTTTTCCAAGTATTGATAAAGGCAAAAAAATACTTTGTTATTTTGTTCCAGGATGCGACCACTGCCGAGCAGCTGCGAAAGAACTGACTGAAATGAGAAAAAAAGATGCAAGTTTGCCACCACTTTCTATCATTTTCATGAACGAGGAAGCCGATTTGATTCCAGCGTTTTTTAAAGAAGCTGGCGCAACTTATCCTTATAAAATTATTGAAATTATTCCGTTTTGGACAACTCTAGGAAGCGGAAAAGACACACCAGGAGTTAAATATTTATGGAATGGTAATGAAATAAAATACTATTGGGGAATTGATGGTAATAAATTCAATGGTGAAGATTTAAATGTTTATTTGCATAAATCGTATCAAGATTTGAAAAAATAATTGCTTGATAAAAAATAGAAATTAATTTTTCCGTTAAAATTGATTTAAATTTATAAACCATAAAAAATCATAATTTCAACTTAAAAAAAGCATTTTATATTTAAACTGAAATGCGCTTTGTTTAACTTTGTTAAAAAATAAACTTATGAAAAAAATAATAATGTTATTTGCAGTAATTATGGCTTCAATATCTTGCAGTAATGCACAAAAAAATAAATTTTCACAAGAAGCACTTGAAGGAAAATTAACAACTACTGAAGGAAGCGAAATTAGCTTTAAAGAAGTTCTTGAAAAGCACAAAGGTAAAACTATTGTAGTAGAAATTTGGGCTTCATGGTGCAGCGATTGTGTAAAAGCAATGCCGAAAGTAAAAGAACTACAAGCAGCAAATCCTGATGTTGTTTATGTTTTTATTTCTATGGATAAAGCAATGGACAAATGGAAAACTGGTATAGAGAAGCACGAATTAAAAGGAGATCATTATTGGGTAAATGATGAAAAAGGAATGAAAGGTGCTTTTGGAAAATCAATAGATTTAGATTGGATTCCGAGATATATTGTAGTTGACAAAAAAGGAAAAGTAGCACTTTATAGAGCAATTGAAACTGATTTTGAAAAAATAGATAAAGAATTAAAACGATAAATATGAGAACAAAGATTGTTGCAGGTAACTGGAAAATGAATAAAAACAGTGAAGAAACTGAAGATTTATTAAACGATTTAATCGATAAATTGCCAGAAGACAAAGATGTTCAAGTAATTGTAGCACCAACTTTTGTAAATTTAGCTTCTGCTGTAGATCACTTGGAGTTTACAAATATTACAGTTGCAGCCCAAAACATGCATCAATCAGAAAGTGGTGCTTACACTGGAGAAATTTCGGCTGATATGCTTAAAAGTATTGGTGTAAATACCGTAATTCTAGGACACTCTGAACGTCGTGCTATTTTTCATGAAACAGATGCAATCATTGCTAACAAAGTTGATACTGCTTTAAAGCATGATATGACCGTTATTTTTTGCTTCGGTGAAGAATTAAAAGACCGTCAAAACGAACAACACTTTAATGTTGTTGAAAACCAATTGCGTGATGGATTATTTCATTTAGACAAAGCTGCTTGGGAAGATATCATTTTGGCTTACGAGCCAGTTTGGGCAATTGGAACTGGAGAAACTGCTAGTCCAGACCAAGCACAAGAAATGCATGCTTTTATTAGAGAAACAGTAAGACATACTTACGGAAGCGACGTTGCCGAGGATGTTTCTATCCTTTATGGAGGAAGTGTAAAACCGGATAATGCAAAAGAAATATTTGGAAAACCAGATGTTGATGGCGGATTAATTGGTGGTGCAGCGTTAAAAGCAGATGATTTTGTAGCCATAATAAACGGAATATAAATTTCTGATTAAAATAAAAAAATCCCTAATTGTAAAAACAGTTAGGGATTTTTTTATATCCTAAAGTAACAAATTCATCTTTGAAACGTCTTACTTTTAAAACCTAACAAAAAATTATCTTGGAAACCATTCTTTCTATAAAAAACCTGCACAAACGTTATGGCAAGCTACAAGCTGTTAAAGACGTTTCTCTAGAAATTCAAAAAGGAAATGTATACGGAATTCTTGGACCAAACGGTTCAGGAAAATCGACTACCTTAGGAATTGTCTTGAATGTTGTCAATAAAACTTCGGGAGAATATTCTTGGTTTGGAGGCACAATGCAAACACATGAAGCACTGAAAAAAGTAGGTGCTATTATTGAACGACCAAATTTTTATCCTTACATGACCGCTAAGGAAAACCTAAAATTAGTTTGTAAAATAAAAGGAATAGATTATAAAAAAGTACATGAAAAACTTGAAGTTGTTGGTCTTTTGGACAGACAAGACAGCAAGTTTAATACTTTTTCATTGGGAATGAAACAGCGTTTGGCAATTGCATCTGCTTTACTAAATGATCCTGAAATATTAATTCTAGACGAACCAACAAATGGTTTAGATCCGCAAGGGATTCATCAAATTAGAGATATTATAAAATTTATTGCTAGTCAAGGAACAACCATTTTATTGGCATCGCATTTACTTGATGAAGTAGAAAAAGTATGTTCACACGTTTTAGTTCTAAGAAAAGGAGAAATTCTTTATTCTGGAACTGTAGAAGGAATGTCAACTAATAATGGATTTATTGAGCTTCAGTCTAATGACAACAAAAATCTTATTACTTCGCTACAACAATTTCCAAATCTTACAGAAATTAAAGAAGTTGACGGAAAAGTATTGGTGTATTCAAAATCTGAAATTGACCCTGCTTCGCTAAATAAATTCTTAGCAGACAAATCAATTTATTTGAATCATTTGGCCAAACGCAAAAACAGCCTTGAAGAACAATTTTTACAATTAACAGGTAAATAATCTAAATTCCAACTACAAAAATGAAACGATTACTCTCTATAGAATTACAAAAAATTTGGAAAAACAAAGCAAGTAAAATTTTAACAATAAGCTACTTTTTGTTATTAACCTTTATAGCTTTAATAGCTTCGATTAAAATAAAAATTGGTGGTTTTAATCTTCACATTGCCGATCAAGGCATTTTTAATTTTCCATATATTTGGCATTTTAACACTTATATTGCTGCAATTTTAAAATTCTTTTTAGCCGTTGTTATAGTTTCAATGATGGCAAACGAATATAGTTATGGTACACTAAAGCAAAATTTAATTGATGGGATGAGTAAAAAAGAATTTATAAAATCTAAATTCTTAACCGTATTAGTTTTTGCAGGAGTTTCTACAATTTTCATCTTTTTAGTTTCTCTCGTATTAGGTTTATCATTTTCATCATATACAGAATTGGGAATTATATTTTCTCAAATGGACTATTTATTTGCTTACTTCATAAAACTTACAGGGTTCTTTTCTTTCTGTTTATTTATTGGAATATTAATAAAACGCTCTGCTTTTGCACTTGGATTTTTATTTGTTTGGAATATTATTGAAAATATAATTATTGGAATAATTAATTTCAAAATTTTTCCAGATAGTGATTACGATAGAAATTTCACGCGCTTTTTACCATTAGAATCAATGAGTAATTTAATTGTTGAACCTTTCACTAAACTATCTGTAATTAAAAATATAGAAACTACAATTGGTGGAACAGCAAACCTAAAAGATTACGATGTTCATTGGTATGCCATTTTGATTGTGCTTTGTTGGACTGCAATATTTATTTCTGCATCTTATTATCTTCTTAAAAAAAGAGATTTGTAGTATCTTTGCCACATCATGAAGTGGATTAAATTTGGTTATGTTTTATATTTTGGTTTTATAACAAATGTTTTTGCACAAAACATTACAGTAGACGATACCTATTCGGCACAACAATTAGTTCAAAATGTCTTGGTTAATAGTTCCTGTGCCAACGTTTCTAATTTCAGTATTAGTGGCGGTGCTTTTGGAACTGGCGAAAATAGTTATGGCTATTTTAATGCTGGAACTAGTGGTTTTCCATTAGCTAATGGAGTTGTTTTAAGTACGTGCAGAGCCAATTATGTACCAGGTCCAAATTCCTCAATATTGAGTGATAATGCTCCAGATTGGCTTGGTGATTCCGATTTAGCCCAAGCTTTAAACATTTCAAATATTTCAAATGCAACTATATTAGAATTTGACTTTGTACCACTTACAAGTACATTTAGTTTTGATTATATTTTTGCATCAGAAGAATATCATGATACTGCTTCATGCACTTACAGTGACGGATTCGCTTTTTTATTAAAAGTGGCAGGAAGTTCTGATCCTTATCAAAATTTAGCTTTAGTTCCCAACACAACAACTCCTGTAAAAGTTACTACAGTACATCCCGATATTCCAGGCGGTTGTGGTCCACAAAACGAAGCCTATTTTGGAAGTTTTAACAGCGTAAATTCACCTACAAATTTCAACGGACAAACAGTTGTAATGACTGCATTAGGCAATGTAATTCCGGGAACAACCTATCATATTAAATTGGTTATTGCAGACGAAACCAATCCGCAATATGATTCGGCTATATTTCTTGGAGGAAATAGTTTTAACATTGGAGTTAATATTGGTCCTGATAAACTAATTGCTACTGGAAATCCAATTTGTCAAGGAGAAACAATTGTTTTAAACGGAACAGTTTCTGGAAGCAATACCTATCAATGGTTTAAAGATGGTTTTCCTTTATTAGGAGAAACTAACTCAACCTACACAGTATCAAGCGCTGGAAGTTATAAAGTGGAAGTTATTTTGAGTGGGACAGTTTGTACTACAACCGGTGAAGTTGTCATTGAATACAGCCCATTACCTACTCTTAACCCTACTACAATAGTTCAATGCGACGAAAATAATGATGGTATTTCTACATTTGATTTAACCAAAGTTTACAGCATAATTACTGGAGGAAATTTACAATTAAGTACTGCATCTTTTTATAAAAATTTAGCCGATGCACAAGCGCAAACAAATTTAATATCAAATCCTACAACTTATCAAAATACAACTACAAATCAAGTTATTGCTAGAATTACTAATAGTTTTGGATGTGCAAATTATGCTACAATAAATTTAGTTATTTCAAACAATACAATAAATAATCAAACTTATACCAGTTGTGATGTGATTGCGCCACAAGACGGTTTCACTCTTTTCAATCTAAACTCAATTACACCACAAATACTTTTAGGTTTACCATCTGGATTGGTCGTTCAATATTATGCAACTTCTAATGATGCAATTTTAGAAATTAATCCGTTACCAAATAATTTCACTAATACTATTGCAAATCAACAAATTATTTATGCTCGAGTAATTAATGGTGCCGATTGTTATGGAATAGTTCCTATTACTTTGCTAGTAAAAACATTTAGCCCAATCGGATTTGCGGATGAAACCCTTTATTTATGTAATGGAGACTCAATAGCATTGAGTGTTCCGTCAAATTTCTCAAGTTATTTATGGTCAGATGGTACTACTTCACATTCAATACTTGTTTCAAATGCTGCACTATATACTGTCACGGTAACCAACTCTGATGGCTGTTCAATAACAAAAAACTTTACCGTTTTGGCTTCAGAACTAGCTATTTTAGATGAAGTCATTGTAAATGATTTTTCAGATGAGAACAATTCTATTCAAATTAACATAAATGGTTCTGGAGTTTATGAATACTCATTAGACGGATTTAATTATCAAAGTGAAAACATATTTTTAAATGTAATTCCCAATCAGTACACTATTTATATAAGAGATAAAAATGGTTGCGGAACACTAATAACTTCTGCTGTTGTATTAAATTATCCTAAATATTTCACACCAAATAATGATGGTTATAATGATATTTGGGAAATTAAAAACTTGTCCTATTTTCCTAATTCACAAGTGACTGTATTTGATCGTTATGGCAAATTAATTTATAGTTTCAATGAAAATCAAAAAGGTTGGGACGGCACACTAAACGAAAAGCAACTTTTAGCTACAGACTATTGGTTTAATATCCAATTTGCAAATGGAAGAAATGTTAAAGGCCATTTTTCCATGAAGAGATAAATCAAAAATTGCTACTTTTATCAAATGAAAAATAAATTACTTTTACTTATAATAACTATTTTATTATCAACTAATTGCTTTTCTCAATTTAGTAAAACTCATTATATTCCACCATTATCAAATTCAGATGCAATGCCTCCTGGTCCGCAATATCTGTATATTTCTACACCAAGTGTTACGCCTATTAATTTTTTGATAAAACAATTAGGAAGTACAACAATAAGTGGAACCGTTTCAAGAGATATTCCATATGTATTTGACACTAGTTCTTCTGGAAGCTCAAGTCAATTTATTGTCCCTCAATCTGGAGCAAATACTATTTTGAATGATTCTGGTTACATTATTGAAGCCGAAGACATGGTATATGTAACAGGAAGAATAATTGATCAAACAGGAAATCAAGCTGGTGAAGTTGTTTCTAAAGGATTAGCAGCATTAGGCACCGAGTTTAGAATTGGTGGATTAACAAACATGTTAATACCAAGTTACGCAAGCAGACACTATACCTTTGTATCAATTTTAGCTACTGAAAATAATACCACAATTAATTTTAATGATATAAAAACTGGTGCCGTTTTAGTAAATAATGCAGCTGCAGGAAATGCTCCATCAAGTATAGTTCTCAATAGTGGTCAAAGTTTTGTTATGGCTGTTCAAGGACCAACTGCTGCTAATAGAGATGCTCTTATAGGTTCAGTGGTAAGGTCAGACAAACCTATTGCTGTCAATTGTGGCTCTTTTGGTGGAACAAATGGCGAGTTAGGAAATATTGATACAGGATTTGATCAAATTGTATCATCAGAAAGAACTGGTAAAGATTATATTTTTATAAAAAGTACTGGTATGTCTAATGTAGAAAGAGTTCTTCTTATTGCAAATGAAGACAATACAGAACTATTTTTAAGTGGTTCAACGGTTCCAAATTACACCTTAAATGCTGGTCAATATGTAAACCTTTTTGGGACAGATTATGATGCAAATGGTAATCTATACGTTCATTCAACAAAAAATATTTTTGCTTATCAAAGTGTTGGCGATGATTCTCAACCTAATCAAGCAAATCAAGAACTATTTTTTGTTCCGCCATTAAGCTGTCAAACTCCAAAAGTTATTGATAACATACCTTTAATTGAACAAGTTGGTAATAGAATATTTACAGGTAGAGTTACTATTACTACAGAAACTGGTTCAGCATTAAATTTCATTATTAACTCAGTTTCTTATACTTTAGCAAATTTACCAACTTCGGTATCTGTTGTCGGACCAACACCTGTAGTAGGAAATTCAAATTTTGAATGTTATGTTATTACTGGATTAACAGGAAATATTTCTGTTTTTTCAACAACTCAACTTTACTTGGCAGCTTATGGAAGTGATGGTGCAGCTACTTTTGGAGGTTATTATTCTGGATTTACTTTCAAACCAGAAATTTCATTTCAACAGATAGATCTAACACAATCCAATTGCTTACCAAATGTTGATTTAAGTGTAAGTACTCTTACTGGATTTGATGTTTTTCAATGGTATTTTAATGGAAATCCAATAACTGGTGCAAATGCAAGTTCCTATACTCCAACTCAACCTGGATACTATCAAGTTAAAGCAACTTTATCTGCTTGTAACATTAATCTTTTCTCAGATGAAATTCCGGTAAGTGCTTGTGCAACAGATATAGACAATGACAATGTGGTTGATAATGTCGATAATGATTATGATGGTGATGGAATAACAAACTGTACAGAATCATTTGGTAATCAGAACATTTCAATTACAAACCCAACTTCTGGAACAATTGCTGTTGGAACCTATTCTAATACATTTACTGGAGTAGTTACAACGTCAACAACATCAAGTTCAACACCTTTTACAGGAAATGCAGATGGAAGTTTTGTAACAGATGTTCCTGCTGGCAAAACCAATTGGGTAAAATATGAAATGACTTTTGCACAACCAATATCGGTTGGATTAGAATATATAACAACTGGAAATGCAAGTGATTTACTAAATTCTGATGCAGAATATATTATAAACTCACCTATAAACACAACAATATCTGTTTTAAACCCAAGCAATCAATTACTAATTGATACCAATTATGATGGTTTTTACGAAAGTGGCGTAACAGAATATTCATCCTTTGAAATTAGATTTAGGCTAAATAGCACAACACCACTTGCTGCTGGAACAGGAACTTTTAAATTTTTAATAAAACAAGCAACAAGTATAAGTTTTAAACACAAAAATCTATTGGATACGGCTGCCAATAAATCAAGTCTAAAGTTTTTTGCAACTTGTGTTCCTAAAGATTCTGATGGTGATGGAATTCCTGACCAATTGGATTTTGATAGCGATAATGATGGGATAACCGATTATATTGAAGCTCAAGGAACTGCTTTTACACCTATTTCAAACACCGATACAAATCATGACGGTATTGATGATGCCTTTGCAACGGGTATTATTCCTGTTGATACTGACGGCGATGGAATTCTTGATTATTTAGATTTAGATTCAGACAATGATGGAATTTATGACTTAACCGAATCTGGAAGTGGAGCAATAGATGCCAATCTAAATGGCGTTATTGATGGATCTAATTTTGGTACTAACGGACTAAACAATTCATTAGAAACTTCTCCAAATAGCGGAATTATTAATTATACTATAACCAATACAGATGGCGATAATGCCAGCAATTATCTAGATTTAGATAGTGATGCTGATGGTTGTAATGATGTTATAGAAGCTGGTTTTGCAGACTCTAATAATGATGGTTTATTAGGAACAAATACTCCACCAACTGTAAACCCAAATAACGGAATTGTTACTAGTGGAATTGGTTACACAAATCCAAATGCAAATTATACTACTGCTGCTCCAATCACAATAACAACTCAACCTGTTGCTCAAGTGGCTTGCGAACTTAGAAGTGCTACTTTTACTTTAGCAACATCAACACCTATTACTTCGTATCAATGGCAACTTTCAATTGATAATGGCGTTTCTTGGACAAATGTTATCAATAATGCAACTTATTCTGGTGCAACTACAATTGCCTTGACGGTAAATAATGTATCGCCAACTATGAGTGGATATAAATATAGAGTATCACTAAACAGAGCTGGAAACACTTGTGGATTATTTTCTACTGATGCTGTTTTAACAACTTATGCGTTACCTGTAATTTCTTCTCCAATATCATTAATTCAATGTGATGATGATACCGACGGTATTGCAACTTTCAATTTAACTGCAAAAAACAATTTTATTTCAGTAAATTCAGCAGTAGAAACTTTCACCTATTTTACTTCATTGACAGGAGCAAACACCAACGATTCAACACTTTTAATTTCAACTCCATTGGCCTATACAACAGCAAATACTTCAGTTTGGGTTAGAGTTGAAAACGTAAATGGTTGCTTTAGTATTGCACAATTAAATCTGATCGTTTCGGTAACGCAATTACCTAACAGCTACGTAATTCCAAATAAGTATAAATGTGACGATTATATTGATTCTGTAAATAATGAATATGACAGAATTGCAAGTTTTGATTTTACCTCAATTTACAATGATATTCAAGCATTTCTTCCTCCTCCAACGGCAAATTATACCATTAAATTTTATAAAAATCTTAGTGATTTTAATGCCGAAAATGACATCAATGGAAATTCTTTAGCAATAAGTGATATAACTAATTATAGAAATGTTGGTTATCCAAACCAACAAACTATTTGGGTTAGAGTTGATAGCAATTTAGATAACTCTTGCTTCGGTAATAAAACATTCAACATAGTTGTTGAACCAACTCCTGTTTTTAATACTGTAGGCATTAACAATACCATTCGCCATTGTGACGACGATCAAGATGGAACTTACGGCTTTAACACGTCAACATTAGAAAGCGATATATTGCAAGGTCAAACTAATATTTCTTTTAGTTATTTTGATGCTGCTGGAGTTCCATTACCAAGTCCACTTCCTAATCCGTTTAATGTGACTGGTACAAAAATTGTAAAGGTTAGAATGACCAACAATCCTTCTTTAGCTTCTAATGGACCATGTTATTATGAAAAAGACATAACTTTTATTGTTGATGACTTACCACAAGCATTTGCAATTCCTTTAGGCCAATATACTTCTTGTGATGACGAAATTAACGATCCTGCAAATCAAGATGGATTGGTTACTTTTAACACATCTACTTTAGAAGCAGCTATTCTTCAAGGCCAAACCGGAATGATAGTAACTTACACTTTACAAGACGGAACAGTATTATCAACATTAGCACCAACATTTGAATCTGGAACGCAAAATGTTATTGCTACTGTGACTAACGCTCTAAATTCTTCTTGTTCAGCTTCAACAACAATTAATTTTGTAGTAAATCCGATTCCTGTAATTGATTTAAATCTTACTGGACAAGCGAACGAACTTGTATGTACAAATCTCCCAACTTTTACAGTAACAATTGATGCAGGAATAATTGATGGATCTCCAATATCAAACTATACATATCAATGGTTTTTAGAAGGAAA
Source organism: Flavobacteriaceae bacterium (assembly GCA_019752245.1). Taxonomy (GTDB): domain Bacteria; phylum Bacteroidota; class Bacteroidia; order Flavobacteriales; family Flavobacteriaceae; genus Flavobacterium. The sequence continues at coordinate 966 of JAIEMH010000407.1, read as the reverse complement.
TTTACTTCCAGGAGCAAACAATTATACATTGACTGTAAATACTGGTGGAACTTATACGGTTACTGTAACGAATAGTTTAGGATGTTCAACAACAAGAACAATAGAAGTTACAACTTCTGTAATTGCGACAATAACTGATATCAATATAATTGATTTATCAGATATAAATTCAGTGGAAGTTCTTGTATCAGGAAATGGAGATTATGTTTATAGTATTCAAGAACCTTATGGACCATATCAAACTTCCAATATTTTTACAAATGTACCAATGGGAATTTATACCGTTTACATAAAAGATTTGAATGGATGTGGAATCGCTCAACAAACAATTTCTGTTCTTGGCGTTCCTCAATATTTTACTCCAAATGGTGATGGATTTAATGATACTTGGAACATTAGAGGAGTAAGCCAACAATTTTATAGTAATTCAATAATTCAAATTTACGATAGGTTTGGAAAATTAATAAAACAAATTGCTCCTTTGGGACAAGGTTGGGATGGAACTTTCAATGGCAATATTGCTCCTGCAGATGATTATTGGTATACTATTAAACTAGATGATGGTAGAAGCGCGAAAGGTCACTTCTCTTTAAAAAGATAACAAAATGAAGGGAATTTTAATTCTGATTGCACTAATCATGGTCAATGCAAATGCTCAAGAAGTAAAGGTTTCCTCTGGAAAAACACAACGTTTTGAAAACTTCAAATCACAATTTGTAGAGGCTAGAAATGTAGATGTTTGGTTACCCGATGGCTATTCTGAAAAAGATAAATATGCAGTTTTATATATGCACGACGGCAACATGCTTTATGATGCAGAAAGCACTTGGAACAAGCAAGCGTGGGAAGTTGATGAAGTTGCAGGAAAATTAATTGCTGAAGGAAAAACTCAAAAGTTTATAGTTGTTGGCATTTGGAATAATGGACAGAAACGTCATCCTGAATATTTCCCTCAAAAACCTTATG